>DATLGH010000001.1 GCA_035540635.1 Egibacteraceae bacterium
CCCCGCCCTCACCCCCAGCGCCTTCCCTACTCCAACGCGAAGGGCCGTCAAAGACCTGCGAGCGGCCGGGCCTCGACGACCGCTGGAGCATTGAGCTGTGCCAGATCGCCGAGGCTCAGCGAAGGTCCGAGCGCCCGCGCCGTGCAGTCACTCTTGGCGCGCCGGTGGTTCGCCATCGGAGGCCTGCATCCGATAACCCATGCCGCGGACGGTCTCGATGAGGCGGTCACCGAGCTTTCGACGTAGGTAGCCAACGTAGACGTCAACGATGTTCGAGCCGGGGTCGAAGTCGTAGCCCCAGACATGGCTCAGCAGCTGTTCGCGGCTGAGCACTTGCCCCGGGTGGCGAAGGAACGTCTCGGCCAGCGCGAACTCGCGGGCGGTGAGCTCGACCGTCCCGGCCCCCACCGATGCGCGCCGGGTGCGCAGATCGAGCGCCACCGGTCCCGCTCGCAGGACCGTCGCCTCCTCGGCCGGGCCCCGCAGCCGCACTCGGACCCGCGCCAGCAACTCCTCGAAGCTGAAGGGCTTGGTCACGTAGTCGTCGGCCCCGCCCTCGAGGGCCGAGACGGTGTCCTGCACCGAGTCCCGCGCCGTGAGCACGATCACCGGTAGCCGCTCGCCACGGGCTCGCAGCCGCGCGAGGACGCCGAGCCCGTCGAGGCTCGGCAGCCCGAGGTCGAGGATGAGCAGGTCGAACTCGTCGTCTCGGGCGGCGGCAGCCGCAGCGGTGCCATCGGAGACCACAGAGGTCACGAACCCGTTGGCCTCGAACCCCTTCTGTAGGAACGACGCTATCCGGGGCTCGTCCTCTGCGATCAGGATGCGGGGCACGCCACCCATCGTGCCCGGTTGGACCGATCCAGCCGAAGCGGCGACGATACGGAGCTGATGGACGCCACGACCAGGCATCCGGTCTCGCCGGCCGCCACACCGTCGCCGGCGGCGACTGGGGCGGCGGTTCCGTCAGAGCGGCGTCCCCGGTTCGGGCTCCGCGGCCGGCTCGTCGCGTCGTTCGCGCTCCTGCTGCTCGTAGCGCTCGCAGCGTCGCTCGTCGCGGCGCGGGCGGTGCTCCTGAGCCGACTCGACAACCGGATCGATGCCGATCTCGACCAGGAGGTTGAGGAGCTGCGCCAGCTGGCGTCCGGAACGGACCCTCAGACCGGGCTCCCGCTCCGCGATGACGTGCGTCGGCTGTTCTCGCTGTACCTGGAGCGGAACGTCCCAGTGCGGAACGAGGCCCTCGTCACCTACGTCGACGGCCGGCCCTACCTGCGCAGCCGACCCGTGATGCCCTACCGGCTTGACCAGGACGAGGACCTGACCGGGCGGTGGGCCGACCTCGAGCAGAGCGAGCGGGGGGCGGTCTCCACCCCCGCCGGGCCCGTGAAGTACGTCGCGGTGCCGGTCCGGGTGGGTGACAACACCGCAGGCGTCTACGTGGCCGCCCGGTTCAAGGCTCTCGAGGAGGCCGAGGTCGATGAGGCGCTCCGGGCCTTGGCGTTCGTCGGCGTCGTCGCCCTCGTGGTCGCCAGCGCGCTCGCGGCCTGGATCGCGACCCGGATCCTCCGCCGGGTCAGCGAAGCCACCGAGGTCGCGCACCGGATCTCCGAGACCGACCTGAGCCAGCGGCTGCCGGCCGATGGCAGCGACGAGCTCGCCGTGCTGGCCACCACGCTCAACGGCATGCTCGGGCGCCTGCAGGAGGCATTCGAGAGCCAGCGACGGTTCATCGACGACGTAGGGCACGAGCTGAGGACGCCCCTCACGATCGTCCAAGGCCACCTCGAGCAGCTGGAAGACGACCCCCAGGAGCGGGAGGAGACCCTTCGGTTGGTGATGGACGAGCTGCACCGGATGGGGCGGCTGGTCGGCGAGCTCCTGGTCCTCGCCCGCGCCGAGAGACCGGACTTCCTCGACCTCGACCTCGTCGACCTGGCCGAGGTGACCGAGGAGCTGTGCGGCAAGGCGCCCGCGCTGGGCCGGCGGCGCTGGGAGGTCGACGGCCTCGCCCAAGGCCGCATCGTCGCCGACCGTCAGCGCGTCACCCAGGCGGTGATGCAGCTGGCAGAGAACGCCGTGCGCCAGACCGGCCCTGACGACGCCATCGCCATCGGCTCCGCGCTGGCCGGGGACGTCGCCCGGATCTGGGTGCGGGACACGGGCCCGGGCATCCCTCCGGAGGAGCAGCCGCACCTGTTCGAGCGCTTCCGCACCGGCGGACGCAGCAAGGGCGGGTCCGGCCTCGGCCTCTCGATCGTGCGCGCCATCGCTGAAGCCCACGGCGGCCGTGTCGAGGTCCGCAGCCGCGTCGGCGCCGGCGCCACCTTCACGCTCGCGCTTCCGACCGAAGGCCCGACGGAGGGGGCGGCGTGACGGCGCTGCTCGTGGTCGAAGACGAGGACCGGATCGCGTCGTTCCTGGTCAAGGGCCTGCGGGCTCGCGGGTTCGCGCCCACGCGAGCGGCGACAGGATCGGAAGCGCTCGCACTCGCGGAGGAGCAGCCCTTCGACCTGGTGCTGCTGGACCTCGGCCTGCCGGACATGGACGGCCTCGAAGTGCTCCGCCGGATGCGCGAGCGCAGCCTCACCGTCCCGGTGATCGCCGTCACCGCCCGCGACAGCGTGCGCGACAAGACCCGAGCGTTCGAGACCGGCGCCGACGACTATCTCACCAAGCCCTTCGAGTTCGACGAGCTTGTGCTCCGCATCCGCGCCCGACTGAAGGACGAACGGTGAGCGAGCAACCGCCCGTCCGGGTGCTGCTGATCGAGGACGAACCTCGCATCGCATCCTTCCTCGCCAAAGGCCTTACCAAGATCGGCTGGGACGTGGTGGTCGCCGAGGACGGCGCAGTCGGCCTGTTCCTGGCCACCACCGACTCGTTCGACGCGGTGGTGCTGGACCTCGGGCTCCCCGACACCGATGGCATCAGCGTGCTCACCGCCATCCGCGCCGAGGAGCGGGAGACCCCCGTCGTCGTGCTCACGGGCCAGGACGACCCGGGCTCGCGGCGGGCGTGTGCCGAAGCCGGCGCAGCCGGGCTGCTGACCAAGCCGTTCACCTTCGCCGACCTGCGGGCCGAGCTGACCCGGCACGTGCAGGCTGCTCGCGGCTGACCACCGGGGAGGCCCCGATGAGAGAAGTCTCATCGTCGTCTCATCATCCGCTCATGGGGCCTGTGTAGGAAGGGGTCATGAGTCGTACGAAGGCCGCCACGATCGTAGGTGCCGCAGCCGCCGTGGTGGCTGCGGTGCTCGTGGTGCTGGTCGCGTCACAGCGGTCGGCCGTCGATCCGCCGCAGCCGATCGAGTTCTCTCGCAGTGGCGGCAATGCCGCGGAGCGCGATCCGGCGGTGACGAGCTCGACGACGCCGCCGCCGCCGACGGTCACGACCGCGCCGCCGGCTCCCGCACCGGCGCCGCCGGCTCCGCCACCGGCACCGGCGGCCACCGCCACACCGGCTCCCCTCCCGACCGTGGCCGCGCCTCCGCCTCCGCGTACTGGTGCCCAACCGGTGCCCGCGCCGTCGCCCGCACCGGCCGGCGGTGGGGACGGCGACGACGACGACGGGTATGACGACGACGATGACGGAGGCGACGATGACGACTAGGCGCGGTGACCTCGGTGCCGTCTGGTGCATCTCCGACAGGCGCTACCTCTCCCAGCGGATGCCGCAGGCGATGATCGACGCGCTGGCCTCACGGGACGTGGATCTCCGTCTGGTGGTGATCGACGACGAGACGGTGCGGGTGCAAGGCGGCGTCCTCGAGTCTCCCCTGGAGGAGATGGCACCCGGCGACGTCGTCGTCTCCCGCTCGCGTCACCCGTTCGCGCTGACGCTGCTGCATCGGGTTGGCCGCCTCGGCTGTGACGTCATCACCCCGTCACTCGCCGTCGACACCGTCCGGGACAAGGCGAGGGGAGCAGGCATCCTCGCGGAGTGCGGTGTCCCCACGCCCGAGACGCTTGTGGCCCCGGACGTGCGCTCCTTCGCCGGCCTCGACCCGTCGTGGTTTCCGCTCGTCCTCAAGCCCCACCTCGGCGACAATGCCCGCGGCGTCACGGTCGTGGCATCTGCCGCCGACCTCGATGGCCTGGAGTGGCGGGACGGGCTGGTGCTCGCGCAGCGTTGGATCGACACCGGCGGATGGGACGTCAAGGTCTACGTCTGCGGCGACACGGTCTGGGCCGTGCGGCGGCCGTCGCCGCTGACTGCTCCCCGGCAGGACGATGTGGCGCTTCCGGTCGCCGTCACACCGGAGCTGCGAGTCATCGCCCACGCCTGCCGTGACGCCTTCGGCCTTCCGCTGTGCGGGATCGACGTCGTCGACTCCGGTGCGGGTCCGCGCGTGGTCGACGTCAACGACTTCCCCAACTACACCGGGGTCGCCGAGGCGCCCGAGGCGGTCGCGGACCTCTTGGAGGCACGCCTCCGGCTGGCCGCCCCGGCCGCCCGTCTGGCGACGGTGCGCTGATGCGGGTCGTCATCATCGGTCCGGGCAAGATCGGCGCGGGCTACCTCGCGCCGCTGTTCGAGGCAGCGGGGTGGCACGTCACGCTGGCGGCCCGCACCGCCGAGACCGCGGCGCGCATCGATCGTCTCGGGCGGTTCGTGGTGACCGAGGTCGCGGCGCCCCCCTCGCCCGCTGGTCCCCGCGAGCCGGCCCGTCGCCAGGACGTCGTGGGCGTGCGTGCCGTCGCGATCGGCAGCGAGGACTTCCGGGGCGCCGTCGCCGACGCTGATCTCGTCTGCACGGCCGTGGGCGTCGGCAAGGTACGGGGCCTCGCTGAACCACTGGCTGACGCGCTGGCGATCCGGCCTCCCAGTCGCCCGCTCGACGTCTGGGTCGTGGAGAACGGCGACTGCGCCGGCGCCTTGGCAACCGACCTCGCCGCCGCGGCCGCAGCCCGCCACGTGACGTTGCCGCGGATCGGGGTCGCCGGCGCGGTGGCGAGCGTGGCGGTGGGACGTGGCTCCTGGGGTGACCCGGCGCCGGAGTTCGTGGGCGACGACGCCCGGCGCCTGGCCGTCGACACGCGCACGCTGACGACGCCACTGCCGATCCTCCCCGGCGTCACGGGCACCGGCCATTACAAGGCCGCGCTCCTCGGCAAGCTCCACGTCTTCAACGCCGGCCACGCCATCTGCGCCTACCTCGGTTGGCTGCGCGGCCACGAGACGGTAGACCAGGCCATCGCTGATCCGGTCCTCCGCCCGATGGTGGCCGGCTCGATGCTCGAGTCGCAGCGGGCGCTGCTGGCGTTGTTCCCGGAGCTCGGCGCCGACGCCCACGCACCCGTGGCCGACGCGCTCCGCCGGTTCGCGAACGACCGGCTGGCCGACCCGATCCCTCGGGTGGCCCGCGACCCGCTCCGGAAACTGGCCCCGGCCGACCGCCTGGTCGGGCCGATGCTGGCCATCCACCAGGCCACCGGGACGATCCCCGCCTACTTCACCCTCGGGATCGCCGGAGCTCTGCTGTACCGCCACCGCGACGACCACCAAGCGGCTGAGTTGCAGCAGCGGCTGGCGACGTTCGGCGTGATGGCGTTCATCGCCGAGGTGTGCGGGCTCGACAGCGACGACCCGCTGGCTCGGGCGGTGGCGTCCCGCTACCGCGGGTTCATCTTCACCGACGACGGCGTGCTGTTCCCGCCGGCGTATCAGGACGCGCCGGTCTCGTCGGCAGGTGCCCGATGAGGCGGGTCGTCGTCGTCCACGAGAACCGCCCGCCGAGCACCGTCACGACCCAGCTCGTCGGTGCGCTCCGCGCCGGCGGAGTGGACGTCGCCCTCCTGCGGGCCGGCGAGCGACCCTTCTCAGTGTCCGAGGCCGACGTGCAGGACACCCTCTACGTGCTGCGTCACGCCGACGAATCAGCCCTGACGATCGGCGCGCTCCTGCACGACGCCGGCGCCAGGACGCTCAACCCGTACCCAGCGGTCGCCACATGCCGCGACAAGGCGGCGACCGCCGCCCGACTCGCCGCCGCGGGGCTGCCCGTTCCCGAGGGGTGGTTCGTCGCTGAGCCCGGCGGCATCGGCGACCTGCTCGACGGGGGGGCTGTGATCGTGAAGCCGAACCGCGGGTCGAAGGGCACCGGCGTCACGGTCGTCGGCAACGCTGCGGAACTCGGCGCGGTCGCTGGGAACGACGGCCCGTTCCTCGTCCAGCGATACCACCGCCCCGAGGGCCTCGACCGCAAGCTGTACCGGATAGGTGATGACGTGTTCTGCGTGGGGCGCCGGTTCCCGGTCGCCACCGCCGCCGACAAGCAGGGCGCCCTGCTCAATGTCGACGACAAGCTCCGGCGCATCGCCATCGGCGTCGGCGAGGCGATCGGCATCGACATCTTCGGCGCCGACGTCGTCTACAGCGGCGGCAGGCCGTGGCTCGTCGACGTGTCGTCGTTCCCCGGGTTCAAGGGCGTACCCGACGCCGGCCGGCTCCTGGCCGACCGCATCGCCGCCGCCATCAATCACGACGTGGAGGTCTGCTCGTGAAGCTGCACTTCGTCATCAACCGCCGGGTGCCCGACCGACCGAGTCCCGTGCTGGTCGAGGTGTTCGACCGGCTGCGACGGGAGGGCCACCAGGTCGAGGCCGCCATCCCCGAGGAGTGCCTGGTCCGACCGGACCTCATCCGGCCCGAGGCGGACCTGTACGTGCTCAAGTCGCACACCGAGTTTGCCTTCAGCTTCGCGGGCGCGCTCCACGCCGCCGGCGCCGAGCTGCTGAACCCCTACGGCTCCTGGGTGGCCACCCAGGACAAGATCGTGGTGTCCCGGTACCTCAAGGAGGCCGGCATCCCCACCCCCCGCAGCTGGATCACTTCGGACCTGTCTCTGCTGGCGTCGCTGGTTGAGGACGGGCCCCTCATCGTGAAGCCCCATCGCGGCCACCGCGGCGCCGGCATCCACATCGCCCGCACCGCCGAGGACCTGGCCGCCATCGAGATCGGCGAGTCGCCGGTCATCGTCCAGGAGCACGTGACCGGGCCGGGCGAGGACCTGAAGGTGTACGTGGTCGGTGACGACGTTTACGCCGTG
The DNA here is from genome assembly GCA_035540635.1 of Egibacteraceae bacterium. Classification (NCBI taxonomy): domain Bacteria; kingdom Bacillati; phylum Actinomycetota; class Nitriliruptoria; order Egibacterales; family Egibacteraceae; species Egibacteraceae bacterium. The sequence continues at coordinate 7,052 of DATLGH010000001.1, forward strand.
CGGAAGCCCTTCTCGCCCACAAGCTTCTCGGTCCCGGGGCGGCCGTGCCCCGTCGGCGAAGAGCTCGCGGAGATCTCCCGACGGTGCGGCCAGGTGCTCGGCCTCGGCCTCTACGGGCTCGACGTCATCGAGTCACCGGACGGGCCCGTCGTCGTCGACGTCAACACCTTTCCCGGCTACAAGGGCGTGCCCGATCCGGCGCCCGCCATCGCCTCCTACATCCTCGCCTTCGCGCGGGGCGAGGTCTCCCTCGCCTCCCCCGGCGGGGCGGCGGTGCCAGCCGCGGCGTGAGCGACACCCCCGCTGCCGAGGAGGTGCGCCGAGGACCACTCGGCGCGCTCGTCGCAGAGGGCTTCTTCTCCCGGCTCTCGTTCGGGATCATCAGCTTCGTCCTGCCGCTGTACGCCTACCAGCTCGACCTCGGCCTCGCCGAGATCGGCATGCTGCTCGGGTTCAACACCGTCGTGGCGATGGCGCTCAAGGTCCCGCTCGGGTGGGTCGCAGACCGGCTCGGCTACCGCCGCGTCCTGCTCGTCGCCATCGCCCTGCGCAGCGCCGTGTCGCTCCTGCTCGTCTTCGCGGCCGCCCCGTGGCAGCTGTTCGCCATCCGCGGCCTGCACGGCGTGTCCATCGCACTGCGCGACCCGGCGACGGCGTCGCTCCTCGCCGTCCACGGCGGCAAGAAGCGGATCGCGTCGTCCTTCGCCTGGTACCAGACGGCGAAGGGCGTTGCCGGGTCGGTAGGCAAGGGCGCCGGCGGGTTGGTGCTCGGCCTCAGCGGCGCCAACTTCTCACTCCCGTTCCTCATAGCGTTCGCCTTGTCGGCACTGCCGCTGTGGGTCGTCGTCCGCTACCTGCACGAGCCGGCGGCGGACGGTGCCGCGCCGGCTCGCACCGCCGCCGACGACCTCGAGGCCCAGGTCCTGGTCGAGATGACGCCGCCGGCAAGTGGGGCGCTCCCCCCCGATGCTCCCGTCGCCGCTCCTCCGGCCGCCCGCCCGCCCGTGCTGGCGGCGGCCGTGTTCGGGTTTCTCGTGACCGGCACCGCGTACATGATGGCGAACCTCTTCCCGGTGCTCGCCGTCGAGCACGCCGGACTGACCGAAAGCCAAACCGGTCTCATCTTCCTGCTCGCCGCCGGGGTCACCCTCACCGGGCCCCTCTTCGGGTGGCTCTCCGACACCGTCAGCCACCGGCTGGTGCTCGCCGTGCGCAGCGTCGCCAACATCGTCTCCTCCGCGATCTACCTGGTGGCGCCGAGCTTCGGCGGCTTCGCCACCGCGAAGCTCACCGACGACCTCGGCAAGGCCGCCTTCAAGCCGGCTTGGGGTGCCCTCATGGCCCGCGTGGCCGAGCTGGATCCGCGACGCCGCGCCCGTACCATGTCGGCCGTCAGCCTTGGCGAGGACGCCGGCGAGATCGCCGGTCCTGTCGTCGCCGGCCTGTTGTGGTCGACCTGGGGGATCGGCGCGCTGTTCGGGGTCCGGATGCTCCTGGCCATCGCCACCGAGTTGTACGGCGCCGGCCTGGAGCGGCGACTCGGTGTGGGTCGCCGCGCCCCGTCCGCCGATCCCGCCGACATCAAGCCCGGACCGGGACGACTCGAGCTCCGGAGTGTTCGCCTCAGCGACGGCATGTTCCTCGACTGCACCGTCGAACCGCCGGAGGTGCTCGCGCTCGACGCAGACAGCGTCGACGAGCTCGCTGCGGTGCTGACCGGCCGGCGGCCGCCGCTGGCTGGGCGGGTCCTCCTCGACGATCATGACCTGGCGCGGGTGGGACCCGCTGCGGCGGGACGCCTGGTCGCCGTCGTGGACGCCACGCGGCTCGCCGGTGTCGCGACGGTGGGTCAGGCCATGGCACGCGTGGCGGCGCCCGCCGAAGCGGTCGCCCGCGGCTGGTCGCTTGGCGGCGCAGCACGTGCGGTTGGGCCGCTCTGGCTCCACCTGGACACGCCGCTCGCGGTGTTGAACCACGAGGCGCGGTGGGCGGTGACGCTCGCGGCCGAGCTGGCGCGAGACCCGTCGCTGGTGGTGGTCACTGGTGACGTGCCGATACCGGTGCAGGAGGCGGTGCGGCGGTACCCCGGCGCCGCCGTGGTCGTGCGAGCTTCGTCCGCGGATGCGGTGGGGAACGCGTTACCGTCCTCCTCACCGGCGGCCGCTGCGGCCTCGACCGACTGAACCAGCGCACAAGTCGTGGCTGTTCAGCAACCGGCTCCGCAACGACGGCCTGCTCGTCTGGCGAAGAACGACTCAGCGACGGTTGTCGTAGCAGTCCCCGATCGTGCCATGGAGCCGCCGTCCGCACGATCTTCGCCCAGCCCAACGCGGCGGCCGTCGACGCTCAGTTCGACCGCATCGTCGACACGCTCCACCCGGGCGGCCAGAGCGGCTGGGAGCGAAAGAGGGCCGCGACCCGAGCGCTCCTCCGTGCCGGGTGAGCCGAATGCATCTCCAAGACCGCGGCCAAGACAAGCAAGCAGGTCAGACGGCATTGCGTGGAATTCGGCGCAGGTCATAGACGTACGGCATTGTCGCAAGCGAGCGATCACGTGACCTTGCCGTGACCTAGAGACGGTCACGGAGGGGGTGCGTCAACACCACTTCACTGCGGCGCTGCGGATCGACACCGAGGCCTCGACGACTGCCAGTCGAGCGACCAAGCGCCGACGCCGTCCTCCTTACCATGAAAGAGCATGAAATTCTTGCGGGAGATCCCTTCACGAGTCATCCACGTCGAAAAACGCGCCATTGTGGCGCGCGTACCGCTCGCCGGTTCGGGGCACACTCGCACCATGGCCCTTGGAAGCGTCAGGCTGGGAAAGCCCAGAGTCATCGCCATCTGCGCGTTCGTCGTGCTGCTGGTCGGTGTGCCGCTGGTGGCACCCACCGCTCCAGCCCGAGCCGACTCCCACCATCTCGGCAGCTGGGAATCGATAGCCCCAATGCTCAAGGGGAGAAGCTCCTTCGGGGCGACCACCGGTCCCTGCCCGGCTCCGCCGAAGGGACCAGGTGTGGGCCGCTGCATCTACGCGGTGGGGGCCTTCACTCTTGCCGACGGAAATTTGATGGCCGAGTTCTACGATCCCTCCGCGCCCACCCTGGGCTGGCGGGACCTTCCCCAAATGGCGGCGCCCCTTGGGCGGAGCGGCGTGTCCGCGGCCACCGGGGCTGACGGGCGCATTTACGCCTTTGGGATCAACCTCTACGACATGGTGAGTGTGGAGGCGTACAACCCGCGGACCAACCTTTGGGAGCCGGTGCCGCCTCCCGTGTTCTCTCCTCGGAACGGCATGGCGGCGGTGGCCGATGCCGAGGGTCGCATCTACGCACTAGGAGGCGGATATCCGAGTGCCACCGCCAACGTGGAGGTCTACGAC
>DATLGH010000002.1 GCA_035540635.1 Egibacteraceae bacterium
GGCATGCCCGGCGACGTGAACGGGGCGCTGTTCCGCTACAACCGCGACGTGCGCTACGTCGACGCCGTCCGCACGTACGCCGAGCAGATGCAGGCCGACCCGCGCGCCTTCTACGGCTACTACCACTGGCAGGTGTACTTCTTCACCGGCAACGAGAGCGTCTGGCTTCCCCACGGCTTCGACAACACTTCCTGACCCGCGCCGCGCCAGGGCCGTGGCGGGTGTCGGGCCTGCGTCATCTCCGCGGTGACTGAGTCCCGACACCGGCGGGCCCGGCCGGCGCGGTGTCGAGCGGCTCGGGTCGTCGGCCGGGATTCCCCTTGCCATCCCAACGAAACAAAGGTATAACCATAAAGACACAGATAGCCGCAGATCCCGGAAGGGCCATGTACGCACCAGAACGCCAGCAGGAGATCCTCCGCCGCGCACGCGCCGTCGGCCGGGTCGACGTCGCGACCCTCGCCGGGGACCTGGCGGTGACGAGCGAGACGGTGCGCCGCGACCTCGACGCCCTCGAGCGCCAGGGGCTCCTGCGCCGCGTCCACGGCGGGGCGCTGCCCGTCGAGCGGCTGCGCTTCGAGCCCGGCGTCGCCGAGCGGGCCGCGACCATGGCCGCCGAGAAGGAGCGTATCGCCAAGGTCGCCCTCGACTACCTGCCGCGGGAGGGCACGATCCTCGTCGACGCGGGCACGACGACCGCCCGCTTCGCCGAGCAGCTCCCCGATGACCGCGAGCTCACCGTCGTCACCAACGCCCTGCCGATCGCACTGACCCTGTCCGCCCGGCCCCGGCTCACGGTCCTGACCGTCGGGGGGCGGGTGCGGGGGCGGACGCTCGCGCTCGTCGACCGCTGGGCGCTGCGGAGCCTCGGCGAGATCCACGTCGACGTCGCGTTCGTCGCCGCGAACGGCGTCTCCGTGGGTGGCGGCCTTACCACCCCCGACCTCGCCGAGGCCACGGTGAAGGAGGCGATGGTGGCCGCCGCCGACCGCGTCGTGCTGCTCGCGGACCACACGAAGGTCGGCGTCGACAAGTTCTGCCGGTTCGCCGACATCGGCGCGGTCGACGTCTTCGTCACCGACGCAGGGGTCGACGACGAGACCGCGGCCGTGTTTCGTGACGCAGGTGTGGACATGGTGCGCGCATGATCGTCACCGTCACCGCCAACCCGAGCCTCGACCGCACGATCGAGGTCGGCGCGCTCACCCGCGGCGCGGTCCACCGGGCGAGCGCGTTCCGCGAGGAGGCGGGCGGCAAGGGCGTGAACATCGCGCGTGCGCTGGCCGCCAACGGCCACAAGACGCGGGCGGTGCTGCCGTGCGGCGGATCGGACGGCCGGCTGCTCACCGGGCTGCTCGCCGACGCGGGGATCGACTTCGCCACGGTGCCGATCGGTGCTGCGGTGCGCACGAACGTGAGCGTCGTCGAGGACGACGGCACGGTCACGAAGCTCAACACCGCCGGCCCCGCCCTGCAGGGTGCCGAGGTCGACGGCCTCGTGGCCACCGCCGTCGACGCCGCCGGCTCCGCGACCTGGGCGGTGTGCAGCGGCAGCCTGCCTCCCGGCGTTCCCGACGACCTGTACGCCCGCCTCGTCGAGGCGCTGCGCGCCGTCGGGTGCGCAGTCGCGGTGGACACGAGCGGGCCCGCGCTCACCACGGCGCTCGCCGCCCGGCCCGACGTCGTGAAGCCGAACGCCGAAGAGCTCGCCGAGGCGGTCGGCGCGCCGCTCGCCACGCTCGGCGACGCGGTCGCCGCCGCGCAGGAGCTGCGCCGCCGAGGCGCCCGGGCCGTGCTCGCAAGCCTCGGCGCCGACGGGGCGCTGCTCGTCGACGACGGCGGCGCGGTCCACGGCGAGGCGCCCGTCGCGGTGGTGCGCAGCGCGGTCGGTGCCGGGGACGCGACCCTCGCCGGCTTCCTCGCCGGCGGTGGCCACGGGCGGGCGGCCCTCGCCGACGCCCTCACCTGGGGCGCCGCCGCCGTCGGGCTGCCCGGGACCCGCATGCCGGGCCCTGGCGACCTCGACCGCGCGGCGGTCCGCGTCCACGACCGGCTCGACCCGCACCGACCCCTCGACCTAGGAGCGACGCCATGACCCTGTCCATCGACGACATCACGAGCGAGTCGCTCGTCACCCTCGACCTCGACTCCGCTGACCGCTGGGCGGCGATCGACGAGCTCGCCCGCCTGCTCGAGGTCGACGGCCGCGTCACCGACCGGAGCGCCTTCGTGCAGGCGGTGCGCGCCCGGGAGGAGACCGGGCCGACCGGCATGGAGATGGGCATCGCCATCCCCCATGGCAAGTCCTCGGGCGTCGCCCGGCCGTCGGTGGCGTTCGGCCGCTCGCCCGACGGCGTGGACTTCGGCTCCGCCGACGGCACCCCTGCCGACCTCGTGTTCCTCATCGCCGCCCCGGAGGGCGAGAGCGACCTCCACATCACCCTGCTGTCCCGACTCGCTCGAAAGCTCGTGCACGACGAGTTCCGCGACGCCCTGCGCACGGCAGCGACGCCGGCGGACGTCATCGATATCTTGCGCAAGGAGGTCACCCTGTGAAGATCGTCGCTGTCACCTCATGCCCCACGGGCATCGCCCACACCTACATGGCCGCGGAGGCCCTCGAGAAGGCCGCGAAGGCCGCCGGCCACGACATCGTCGTGGAGACGCAGGGTTCGGCCGGCGCGGAGGTCGCCCCGGCGGAGAGCATCCGGGGCGCCGACGTGCTCATCCTCGCCGCCGACGCGGCGGTCCGCGACGTCGAGCGCTTCGCGCACCTGCCCCGCGTCGAGGTGAAGGTCGCCGAGGCGATCAACCGGGCGAGCGAGGTCATCGCGCGCGCCGAGGAGGCCGCCCGCGCGCGACCGGCCGCCGCCGCGGCCCCGGCCGCGGGCGCCGCGACCGCCGCGGCCACCCCTCGTGATCCCGCCGGCGACGCGCCCGCGACGTCGACGAAGGGCGGCACCGTGCGCCGCTGGCTCATGACCGGGGTGAGCTACATGATCCCGTTCGTCGCCGCCGGCGGGATCCTCATCGCGCTCGCGTTCGCCATCGGCGGCGCGGTCGAGGTCACGGAGGTCAGCGTCTTCGACGAGTTCTCCATCGGCGCGCTGCTCCTCGAGATCGGCGGCACGGCGTTCTCGATGCTGGTGCCGATCCTCGCCGGATTCATCGCCTACGCGATGGCCGACCGGCCCGGCATCGCGCCGGGCATCGTCGGCGGCCTGCTCGCCGTGCACGACGCCATCGGCGCCGGCTTCCTCGGCGGCATCGCTGCGGGCCTGATCGCCGGCGGCACCGTGCTGCTGCTGAAGAAGATCCGGGTGCCGGCAAGCCTGCGCGGCATCATGCCGGTGCTCGTCTACCCGCTCGTCGCGACGTTCGTCGTCGGTGCGCTCATGATCCTGGTCGTCGGCCAGCCGATCGCGGCGTTCACCGCGGCGCTCACCAGCGCGCTGGAGGGGATGCAGGGCACCAACGCGATCCTGCTCGGCGCGCTCCTCGGGCTCATGATGGCCTTCGACATGGGCGGCCCTGTCAACAAGGTCGCCTACACCTTCGGTCTGGCGGCGCTCGCAGCCGGGCAGTTCGCCCCCATGGGCGCGGTCATGGCCGCCGGCATGACCCCACCGCTCGGTCTCGCCCTCGCGACCGCGCTCGCCCGGCGCCAGTACACCGTCCCCGAACGCGAGGCCGGCAAGGCCGCGTGGCTCATGGGCGCGTCGTTCATCACCGAGGGCGCGATCCCGTTCGCGGCCGCCGACCCCGTGCGGGTCATCCCCTCGATCATGGCCGGATCCGCCGTCGCCGGCGGGCTGTCCATGGCGTTCAACGCGACCCTGCAGGCGCCCCACGGCGGCATCTTCGTCATCGGGCTCGTCGGCAACTGGCCGCTCTACCTGCTCGCCATCGCGATCGGCAGCGTCGTCACCGCGGTGCTCGTCAACATCCTGAAGCGCGTCGGCGCGAACACCGCCGACGTCGTCGCGGAGACGCCCCAGAAGGAGGCTGTCCATGCCTAGCAAGACCGTCACGCTGACCAACCCCACCGGGCTCCACGCCCGTCCGGCGGCGGTGTTCGCGAAGGCTGCGGCCGCCCACCCGTGCGCGGTCACCGTCGCCAAGGGCGAGCGGACCGTGAACGCGAAGTCGGTGCTCAGCGTGCTCACCCTCGACTGCCACCAGGGCGACGAGCTCACGATCGCGACCGACGGCGAGGGCGAGGACACCGCCCTGGACGAGCTCGTCGCCCTCGTCGAGAGCGGCATCGGCGAATGACCGCCGCGCTCCTGCATGGCCGGGGCGCCTCGCCCGGCGTGGCGGTTGCGCCGGCGTTCGTCATGGCGCCCCGGCCGAGACCCGAGGCCCGCAGCGACGCCGCGCCGGTCGACCCCGCGCACGAGCACGAACGGCTCGACCGCGCGCTCGCGCAGGCCATCGGGCAGCTCGAGGCGGTGGCGGACCGGCTGTCGGACGCGGTCGGCGCGGAGGAGGCGGCGATCTTCACCGCCCACGCCGCCTTCGCCGCCGACCCGGAGCTCGCCGGGATGGCGCACGGCTCCATCGACGCGGGCGCCACCGCGGAGGACGCGGTGCGCGACGCGTTCGGCGCCTTCCGCAACCTGCTGTCCGCATCGGCCGACGAGTACCTCGCCGCCCGGGCCGCCGACCTCGACGACGTCGCCGAGCGCGTCGTCGGCGTCCTCACGGGGGCGACCCGCCCTGTGCCGACCGAGCGCTGCATCGTCGTCGCGCACGACCTTGCGCCGTCGGACACCGCCGAGCTGCCGCGTGACCTCGTCGCCGGGGTGGTCTGCGAGGCCGGCTCGCCGACGAGCCACGCGGCCATCCTCGCGCGTTCGCTCGGGATCCCCGCGGTCGTCGGCGCCCGCGACGTCATCACCCGCGCCCCCGCCGGGGTGGTGCTCGCCGTCGACGGGCGCAGCGGCGAGGTCCTCGTCGACCCCGACGAGGTCGACCGGGACCGCTACGCGAAGTTCGCCGCGGCGGAGGCGGAGCGGCGGGAGCGTCTCGAAGCGCTTCGAGACCTGCCCGGCCAGACCGCCGACGGCGTCCACGTGGAGCTGGCCGCGAACGTCAACGACCCCGGCGCCCTTGACCGGGCGCTCGGGGCCGGGGCGCAGGGCAGCGGCCTCGTGCGCACGGAGTTCCTGTTCCTCGACGCGACCGACGCGCCCACGGTCGACGACCAGGTCGCCTACTACCGCCGGGTGCTCGACGCCTTCCCCGGCGAGCGCGTCGTCTTTCGCACCCTCGACATCGGCGCGGACAAGCCCGTGCCGTTCATCACGCGCCCGCCCGAGGAGAACCCCGCGCTCGGCGTCCGCGGCTTGCGCCTCGGGCTCGCCGAGCCGCGGCTGCTGCGCGACCAGCTGCGGGCGCTGCTGCGCGCCGCCTCACCGGCCGGCGGTCCGACCGCCACGGGCCGCCTCGCGATCATGTTCCCGATGGTCGCCACGACCGCCGAGGTCGACGAGGCCCGCGCGATCCTCGACGAGGTCGCCGGCGAGGAGGGCGTCGACGTCGCCGGCGTCGAGGTCGGGGTCATGGTCGAGGTGCCCGCCGCGGCGCTCGCCGCCGACCGGCTCGCCCGCCGCGTCGACTTCCTGTCCATCGGCACGAACGACCTGCTCCAGTACCTGTTCGCCGCCGACCGGCTCAACCCCGACGTCGCGGGGATCCCCGACGTGTTCGACCCCGACGTGCTGCGCCTTATCGGGTCGGTCTGCCGGGCCGCCGCCGCCCACGGGGCGTGGGTCGGCGTGTGCGGCGAGGCGGCGGCGGAGCCGCGTGCGGCCGCCGCGTTCGTCGCGCTCGGCGTCACCGAGCTGTCGATGACCCCGAACGCGGTGCCCGACGTGAAGGACAAGCTGCGCCGCCACACGGGCGACGAGCTGCGCGCAGCCGCGGACGCTGCGCTCGCCGCGCCGGACGGGACCGCGGCCCGCGCGGCGTTCAAGGAGGCGCTGCGCTGAGCGGTCACGGTGTGTGGAGGGCGCGTCAGCCCGCCTCGGCGACGAAGCCGGCCTGACCGCGGCGAGGGCGCGCCACCTGAGGATGAGCCCGGCGCGTCGGTGGCGACCGGCGCGGCGTGACCGCGCGGTTGCGGGCCACGGCGAGGGGGCACACATCCTGCCCGGCGAGCGTTCGGCGAGGTGATGGAACCCAGGCACGTCGACCTCAACAGCGACCTCGGTGAGTCCTTCGGGCGGTGGACGCTCGGGGACGACGCGGCGGTCCTCGAGGCGGTCACGAGCGCGAACGTCGCCTGCGGGTTCCACGCCGGGGACCCGAGCACTCTTCGGCGCACGTGCGCGGACGCCGCCGAGCGCGGCGTCGCGATCGGCGCACAGGTCGGCTACCCCGACCTCGCGGGGTTCGGGCGGCGGTTCATCGACATGGATCCCGACGAGCTCGCCGACTGCGTCCTCTACCAGATCGGCGCCCTCGAGGCGTTCGCGCGTGTCGCCGGGTCGCGGGTGGTCTACGTGAAGCCCCACGGCGCGCTCTACAACGCCGTCGTCGACCACGAGGAGCAGGCGGCGGCCGTCGTGCGGGCGGTCCGCGCGTACGACGCGCGCATGCCGCTGCTCGGCCTGCCCGGCTCGGCGCTGCTGCGGCACGCGGGCGACGCGGGGCTGCCCGTCGTGCGGGAGGCCTTCGCCGACCGGGCGTACACGCCGCAGGCAACCCTCGTGTCGCGCCGGGAGCCCGGGGCGGTCCTCCACGACGCCGACGAGGTCGCGCGGCGGGCGGTGCGGATGGTCACCGACGGACAGATCGTGGCCGTCGACGGAAGCGTCGTCACGGTGGCGGTGGACTCGATCTGCGTGCACGGCGACTCGCCGGGAGCGGTCGCGATGGCCAAAGGGGTGCGCGCGGCCCTCGAGGCCGCCGGGGTCGAGCTGCGGGCGTTCACCGCGTGAGGCTGCTCGACTGCGGCGACGTCGGCGTCCTCGTCGAGCTCGACGACCTCGACGAGGTGCTCGGTCTGCAGGCCGAGCTCGTCGAGCGGCGTCCGGCGGGCGTCGTCGACCTCGTGCCCGCCACCCGGACGCTGCTCGTGCGCATCGACCCGGCGGTGACGACGGCCGGCGCCCTGCGCCGGCTCCTCGGCGGCCTGCAACCTCGGGCCCCGGGGGACCGGCAGGCCGGCTCCGTGGAGATCCCCGTCGTGTACGACCGGGAGGACCTCCCCGAGGTGGGTGACCTCACGGGTCTCGGGGCGCGCGGGGTCGTGGAGGCGCACACCGGGCAGACGTGGACGGTAGCGTTCGCCGGGTTCGTGCCCGGATTCGGTTACCTCGTCGGCGAGGACGAGCGGCTGCACGTCCCGCGGCGCAGCGAACCCCGCACCCGGGTCCCGGCCGGGTCGGTCGGCCTCGCGGGCCCGTTCAGCGGCGTCTACCCGCGCGCCTCGCCGGGCGGCTGGCAGCTCATCGGAAGTACCGAGCTCGCCATGTGGGACCTCGACCGCGATCCTCCCGCGCTGCTCGAACCCGGGGTGCGGGTGCGGTTCGTGGAGGCGTCGTGACCGGGACGCTCGAGGTGGTGGCGCCCGGTCCGCTCGCGACCGTCCAGGACCTCGGCCGGCCGGGCCTTGCGATGTGGGGGGTGACCGCCTCGGGCGCCGCCGACCGCAGGGCGCTGCGCCTTGGCAACCGCCTCGTCGGCAACCCCGAGGGCAGCGCCGCGCTCGAGGTGACCTTCGGGGGGGCGCGGCTGCGTCCCGACGCCGACGCGCTGCTCGCCCTCACCGGGGCGCCGTGCCCCGCTGCGATCGACGGCAGCCCGGTCGGGCACAACGCGGTGCTCACCCTGCGGGGCGGGCAGGAGCTGCGTCTCGGGGCGCCCCGCAGCGGCCTGCGGACCTACGTCGCGGTACGGGGCGGCCTCGACGTGCCGGCCGTGCTCGGGTCCCGGGCCACCGATGTGCTCGCCGGGCTGGGCCCACCCGTGGTGAAGGCCGGCGACCGCCTGCCCGTCGGGCGGCCGGCGGGCGAGCCGCCCGGGGTGGACGTCGCGCCGGTGCCGGATCCGCCGGCGGGCGAGGTCCGGTTGCGGGTGCGCCTCGGCCCCCGCGACGACTGGTTCGCGCAGGCGGCGGCGGACGCGCTGGTCACCGCAGCCTGGACGGTGAGCCAGCAGAGCAACCGGGTGGGCCTGCGACTGGAGGGCACTCCCCTCGAGCGTGCCGTTTCGGGCGAGTTGCCGAGCGAGGGCATGGTCCGCGGGTCCCTGCAGGTGCCGCCCTCGGGCCTGCCGACGCTGCTGCTCGCCGACCACCCGATCACCGGGGGCTACCCGGTCATCGCCGTCGTGCTCGACGCGGACGTCGACGGGGTGGGTCAGGTCCGTCCCGGCCAGCAGCTGCGCTTCGTCGCGACCGCCGCCGGGTGATCGGCGTCAGCCGACGAACCCGAAGGCGCGGGCGAGGTTGAACAGCCCGAGACCGGTGGCGGTGAGCACGACGAGCCCGCCGACGACGTTGCCGACCGGGCCGTTCGCGTCCGTGCCGAGAAGGTCGCGGCGGTTCATGACGACGAGCAGGAAGATCGCGATGACGGGCAGGACGAGCCCATTGGCGGCCTGCGCGAACACGATCGCCTCGACCGGGGAGCCGCCGATGGCGGCGAAGAACGTGCCGATGACGATGACGGCCGCCCACACGCACCGGAAGCACCACGACTTGAGGTCCCGGCCCCACCCGAGCGACCCCGAGATCGCGAAGCGGCCGCCAGCGGCGCGGTCACCGCGCTCGTTATCCCCGCGAGCAGCCCCGTCGCGAAGACCACCTGGGGGCTGCGCCCGAGCAGCGGCTCGAGCTGGTTGGCCATGCTGCCCGCGTCATGGATGCCGATGCCGGTCGTGAAGAAGGCCGCAGCCGCGGTCGACATGACCGCTAGGGTGACGAGCCCGCCGAGAAGGCGGTGGATGGCTCCGACGGCGAGCCACTGCCAGTGCTCCTGGGGATCGGGCCGGTCCAGAGCCCTGCGCAGGTGCGGTTCCGCTTGCTCCTGGCGGCCGAGGGCCCGCAGGCAGCGGCCGACGCCTTCTTCGACGATCCATCCCGAGCGCCCTTCGTCCATCCGGCGACGGAGGCGCTCCAGCTGCTTCTCGACAGCCTTGCGTCCATCAACATGAGTAGGCCCGAATGCTCCGCGGTGGCTACCGACCCTTTGGCTTCGACCACGACGGTGCGGCCGTTGCGCACGGCTACGAGGTCGGGGCCGGCAGTGAGGGTCTTGCGGGTCCCGTCGGCCAGTTCGACGGTGTTTGGCCGGCCGATGTAGAGGATGTCGTAGCCGCGTTGTGGGAGCAGTTCGACTGCGGTTTCCACGCCGTAGGCGTGGCTGCGCGCCGCCCCGGGGCGAGGCTGGCGTTCTGACTCTCCCAGTGGACCACGCGAGGGCTCTGGGCGTAGTCGCGGTACATCGTGCCCGGCGAGAACGGATGGTCGGCCTCTGCAGGGTGACCAGCAGCGCGTCGGTCTGGGTCTGCTCGCACCCGGCGACACCGGCGACGAACGACTTAAGGCTTGCGCTGCAACGTCGCGTACCCCAACGCCGCCAGCACCTCCTCCCCGCTGTAGCGGGGCCGACATCTCCTGCAGGAGCATCGCGGCGAGGACGGAGAACCCGAGCGCCCACACGATCTGGAAGCCGAAGCCCGGCCGGCCACGCTCGCCGTCTTGATCGTTCCGGGCCCGATGAACGCGGCGGCGACGAGCAGCCCGGGACCGAGCCCGAGCCCGCGGAGGCGGCGCCGCTCACCCTCTTCGGGTGTCGTGGCGAGGCGCTCACCGGGGCGTGACGACGACATGAGGCCACCGCATTGCCCGGGGCGGGCGCGCGTCAAACGCACCGTGCGGGAGCCGGCCCCCTCTTCGTCGGGCGCGCGGGGCGGGCCGCGGTGAACGCGGTCAGGAGCCGCTGGCGCGCAGGGCGTCGAGGCGGCGCTGGACCTCGGTGTCGTCGCCGAGCTCCTCGAGCCCCTCGCGCTGCGCTTCGAGGGAGTACGCCGAAACCTCCTCCATGCCGAGGACCTCGGCTTCCTGACGCCGCACGTGCTCCTCGAAGCGGCCGAGCTCCGCGCCCGGGTCGAGCACGCTGTGGACGGACTCGTGCATCTTCGTGCGGGCCTCCGCCGCCCGCGCGCGGCTGACGAGCTCGTCGCGGCGGCGCACGAGGTCCTCGTGCTTCGCGCGGACCTTGTCGAGCCCGCTTCTCAGCTGCGTCGCCAGCCCCTCCTGCTGGGCGATCTGGGTCGAGAAGGTCTCGACCTGCTTCTCGTAGCCGATCTGGCGGCGCAGGGCGACGCGGGCGAGCTCGGTGAAGCGGTCGGCGTCGGGGGACCCCTCCGCGGCGAGCTGCTCCGCGCGTGCGGCCGCCGCGGCCGCCTTGCGTCCCCACTCCTCGGCGGCCTCACGGGCCTCGTCGCGGTCGTCTTCGAGCAGGCGGAGGTTGCCGACGGTCTGCGCGACGGCGCTCTCGGCTTCGGCGATGCTCGCGGAGAAGTCGCGGAGGAGCTGGTCGAGCATCTTCTCGGGATCATCGGCGCCGTCGAGGAGCGCGCTCACGTTCGCGCGGACGAGCTGACCGATCCTGCCGATGACGGTGCGGGCCATGCGGGAACCTCCTCGGTTTTCGGGGCCGGCCGGCGCGGCGGCCTGCGGTCAGAATCGTCCTCCGCCGACGCGCCCGCCGCCGAACCCGCCGCCGCCCATGGGGACGGGGAACCCGCCGATGACCACGACGCCGCCGCGCCCCCCGCCCATGCCGCCGCCGAACGGGCCCCTGCCGAAGCCGCCGCGGTAGCGGTCGTAGTCGTCGAAGTCGGCCTGCGCCCGCCGGTAGGCGTCGTCGGCGAGGCGCTCGGCCCTCGACGCCTCCTCGGTGGCCTGGGTGGGGTCGGACGGGGCGAGCTCGCGCGCGTGTTCGAGGTGGCGTTCGGCCTCCTGCAGGCGGGTGCGCGCCTCACGGCCGACCCCGCGCCGGCGTCCCGCGATGTAGCTCTCGGCGCGCCGGTAGGCGTCGTCGGCGACGCGGATGGCGGCAGCCGCCGCCTCGCGCTCGCGGGCGTAGCGCTCCTCGGCCTCGCGGACGTCGGCGAGGACGGCGCTCGCCTTGCTGTGAGCCTTGCGGACGAGCTGGTGGGCGAGGACCGCGTCGCGACGCTGCTCGGTGCGCGCCTGGTCGAGCAGGGCCTGCGCCTCGGCGACGGCGGGTGACACCCCGGCGGCGGAGCGGTCGGCGGCGGTGCGTGCCTCGTCGGTGAGGGCGGTCGCCGTGCGCAGGTCGAGCTCGAAGTCGCGTTCGGCGTCGGCGAGGGCGGCGGCGAGGCGCTCGACCGCTTCGACGAGCCCCTCGGAGGCGGCCAGCCCGGCCTCGGCGTCGTGCGCGGCGTCCGCGGCGCGCCGCCGGTCCCCCGCCTCGCCGGCTGCGCGCCCCTCTTCGACGAGCGCGCGGATGCCCTCGAGCGCCTTGCCGACCTCCACGAGGTTGCCCTGGACGGCCTCGGCGCTGATAGGGGCGGCGTCCTCGACCTGCGCGAGGAGGGGCTCAGCCGCTCGGCGGCGCCGCTCGACCTGGTCGATACGCTCGGGCAGCGCGGCGAGGACTTCGGGCGCGCGCCGCTCGAGATCACGGATCGCGTCGAGCTTCGCGTGCGCCTCGCCGAGGACGGCGTCGATGCGCTTCGTGCGGTCGATGATCTCGGTGAGCATCGCCTCGCGCTCGTCCGGTGACTCGGGGATGTGGTCGTCGAGGCGCTGGCGGACCGCGAACGCCGCGTGCAGCTCGCGGCGCGCCTCGTCGATGGCCTGGACGAATGGCCCGAGGTCGTCGGGGCGCAGCTCCGCCTCGGCGAAGCCAAGCTCGGTGACGGCCTCGCGCACGGCCTCGTCCGTCCCGACGAGCAGGGTGTTCGCCTCCCGCGCGAGCGCGCCGGTGCGCCGGTCCCGCTCCTCGCGGCTGCGTTTGGCGCCCATGCGCGCGCGCACCCGGTCGACCACCGCGGTGGCGGCGAGGCCGGCGAACATCAGCAGTATCAGGAAGCCGCCGAGCCCGAGCCCCCCGCCCGGCCGCGGCGGGACGGGCGGGCGGTCGGGAACGGCCTCGCCCGCCTGCGCGGCGGCGAGCGCCTCGGCCGCGGCGACGGGCGCGCCGGCGAAGTCGCCGGTGGCCAGGCGGGGCTCGACCACCTCCACGGAGATGCGGTCGATGTCGGCCTGGCTGATCGCGGTCAGTGCGTCGGCGACCCAAAGCGCGTACGCCCGGTCGTCGAGGGCGACGACGAGCAGCGCATCGTCCCCGCCGAGGTTGTTCGCCTGCGCGGTCTCGTCGGCGAACCGCATCACCGGCACGCCGCCGGTCGTGTCGGTGTACCAGACCAAGAGCTGGACGCCGCTCCGGCTGCGGATGACGCCGAGCTCACGCGCGACGTCCTCCGCCGCGCCGTCGAGCACGCCGACGTCGTCGGTCACCGCGTCGGCGAGGCGCGCGGCCTGCGCGGCCGCCGGGCCGGCGGTCAGCAGAAACACGGCGCACGCCGCCCATGCGACGGCGAAGGCGGGCAGGGTCGGACGCGGCGTGACCATTCCCCGGGCGTGTTCCCCGCGGGGGCGTCCCCACACCTGCGGCGGGGGCGGGTCCGCCGCTCAGGGGCCGACGTCCACGGCCGGCGTGTAGCGCGGCAGGAAAGGGAGGTTGTCGGCCAGGTTGCCGTCGGGCGCGTCGCGGTAGTAGCGCGAGACCACGCCGTTGCGGCGCACGCGGATCTCGTTGCATGGACGCGCTCACGGTCCTGGACAGCGGCCGTCAACGCCCGAACCACCACGGGCGTCGCTGACGCGCACATCGGGGCGTCCGCCTCTGCCACGATGGTGCCTGGCCTCCTGGCAGTCGACGACCGCTGAAGAAGGTGAGCGTTCATGAGCGGATCACTCACCGCGGACCGCCCCGAGCGCATGCGGGCGGTCGTCTGCTACGCGCCTGGCGACTACCGCCTGGAGGAGCGGCCCGTGCCGGCGCCGGGCGAGGTGCTGACCAGGGTGGAGGCCGTTGGCATCTGCGCCAGCGACCTCAAGTGCTACCAGGGCGCGCCGCTGTTCCGTGGCGACGAGCACCGCGACGGTTGCCGCCAGCCGCCGGTCATCCCCGGCCACGAGTTCGTCGGTCGGGTGGTTGCGCTCGGCGAGGGCGCCGGCGAACGCGACGGGCTGCGCGTCGGCAACCCGGCGGTGTCCGAGCAGATCGTGCCGTGCTGGACGTGCCGGTACTGCCGGCGTGAGCCCGTCACCGTTGACTGGACGATCGTCGGCGACACCAACGAGCTCGACGTCCACGGCGCCCACTGGGCCCCTACTGCTACCCCATCGCCATCGACATGATGGCCAGCGGGGCGCTGCCGGTCGAGCGCATCGTCACCCACCGCCTGCCCCTGGCCGACTTTGCGCAGGGCCTGGCCCTGGTCGCCGACGCCACCGAGTCCATCAAGGTCATCCTCCAGCCGTAAGGGGCCCGCCAGTGAGCCAGGACGGCCTGCTGCTCGGTGTCGACATCGGCACGCAGAGCTCCAAGGGGGTGCTCGTGGCCACCGACGGGCGCGTCGTGGAGCAGGTGCAGCGGCCCCACGGGATGGCGCACCCCCGCCCCGGCCACTTCGAGCAGGACGCCGAGGAGGTGTGGTGGGGCGACTTCGTGCACCTGTGCCGCGAGCTGCTGGCCCGCGACGGTGTGGACCCGCGCGCCGTCGCCGCGGTCGGCGTGAGCGGCATCGGGCCGTGCGTCGTGCCCGCCGACGCCGCCGGCACGCCGCTGCGCCCGGGGATCCTCTACGGCATCGACACCCGGGCGGTCGGCGAGGCGGCCTGGTTGACCGACCACTACGGCGAGGACGCCGTGCTCGCCATGGGCCGCTCGCCGCTGACGAGCCAGGCGGTGGGCCCCAAGCTGCTGTGGCTGCGCCGCCACGAGCCCGACGTGTCGGCCGCCACCGAGCGGTTCTTCATGGCCAGCTCCTACGTCGTGTTCCGCCTCACCGGCGAGTACACCCTGGACCACCACAGCGCCAGCGGCGTCAACCCCTTCTACGACGCCTCCCGCCACGGCACACTCCGTGGGTCGGCGACGTCCTCGGCGGGCTGGCGATGCCGGCGCTGCGTTGGGCGTCGCAGCAGGCCGGCACCGTGCACGCCGCAGCAGCCGAGCAGACCGGCCTGGCCGAGGGCACCCCGGTAAACGCGGGCACCCGTCGACGCCGCCGCTGAGGCCGTCAGCGTGGGCGTGCGCCGCCCTGGCGACCTCATGCTCATGTACGGCAGCACGATGTTCCTCATCCAGGTCGTGTCCGAGCTGCCGCTGCGCACGCCGTTCTGGGGCACCTCCTACCTGTTCGCCGGCGAGGTCGCCGTCGCCGCGGGCATGGCCACCTCCGGGATCCTCGCCCGCTGGTTCCGCGACCTGCTCGCCGACGACGCGCCGAGCTACGAGCAGCTGTCCGCGCAGGCCGAGGCGGTGCCCGCCGGCAGCAACGGCCTCGTCGTGCTGCCCTACTTCGCCCGCGAGCGCACGCCGGTGCACGACCCCGACGCCCGCGGGATCGTCGCGGGCCTGTCGCTCGCGCACGGCCGCGCTGAGCTGTACCGCGCCATCCTCGAGTCAACGGCGTTCGGGGTGCGCCACAACGTCGAGCTCATGGCCACTACGGGATGGTGCCGCGGCGGGTCGTGGCCGTCGGCGGGGGCACGCGGTCGGACCTGTGGCCCCAGATCGTGTCCGACGTCATCGGGCTGGACCAGGACGTGCCCCGCCACGCCGTCGGGGCCCCCTACGGCGACGCCATGCTCGCCGGCCTGGCCGCCGGCGTGGTCGGTGACGAGGTGCACGCATGGAACGAGTCCGTGCGCCGCATGGAGCCGACCCACGCGCACGCCGAAACCTACACCGAGGTCTACGGCGTCTACCGACGGCTGTACGAGAATGCCCGCGACGAGCTGCACACCCTGGCCTTTTTGCAGGGCGACACGCCTACCCGCGCCTGGTGAGGGCCTCACATCGGGATGCGGGTGGCCGCCTGGCAGGCCGCCTGCCTTCGACACCGGCATGAGGTCGAAAGGGCGACGAGGGCGTCGACTGGACCACACGCCGTGGCGCGGGCGGGCGCACGCGTCCCGAAAGGATCGGTCCGCTGCTCCGCGGCCCTCGGCCGAGGGCCGGGCGATGTTCGTGGGCCTCTGCGGGTCCGGCAGCTCGATCGCGGACAACCACCTCTTCCTCTCCTGAGAAGGATCGGCCCACGGCCTGCTCAGACGTTGCGGGTTGGGCCGTTCGGTGGGACAGTCGGTGGCGAAGGGCCACGCCGGCGCGAGCAGCGGCGAAGCGAGGGGGCCGCGGAGGTGACGGGCATGGACCTGTTGGCGGCAACCGCGGACGGTCTGTACAGGGTGGGCGAGGGCGGGGCGCCCGAGCGGCTCGCGGACGGCGACGTCATCACCGTCGCGGTGGAGCAGGGCGACGACACGGACGGCGGTGCGGTGGTCTGGGCGGTGAGCGGGGATACGACGCTGCTGCGGGGCACGCCCCACGCTGGCTTTGCGCCCGTCGCGACGTCCGAGCGAGCGCTGCGCTGCCTGCTGCCCTTGCCCGGCGGCGTGCTCGCCGGCACCGCCGAGGCCGGTCTCGTGCGCTTCGACGGCGAGCGGCTCGACGCAGTTGCCGGCTTCGCCCACGTGCCCGGCCGCGACGGCTGGTACACCCCGTGGGGCGGCCCGCCGGACACCCGGTCGCTCGCCGCAGACGCCGACGGTGTCTGGTACGCCGGCGTGCACGTCGGCGGTGTGCCCCGCTCCACCGACGAGGGACGGACGTGGGCGCCGACGATCGACGTCGACGCCGACGTGCACGAGGTTGCCACCGCCGACGGGCTCATGGTCGCCGCGGCCGCCTACGGGCTCGCGGTGAGCGACGACGGAGGCGCGACATGGGCGTGGCGCACCGACGGCCTCCACGCGCGCTACGCCCGCGCGGTCGCCGTCGCGGACGCCACCGTGCTCGTGTCCGTGTCCGATGGGCCCGATGGGCGCCAGGCTGCGCTCTACCGGGGCGGGCTCGGCCCGGACGGAGCGCTGACCCGCTGCGGCGAGGGGCTGCCCGAGTGGTTCACCGGCAACGTCGACACCGGCTGCCTCGCCGCCGTGGGCGCCTCGGTCGGCCTCGCCGACGGCGGCACGATCTACCGCTCCGCCGACGCGGGCCGCACCTGGGAGGTGCTCGCCGAGGGCCTGCCGGCGGTGCGGTGGCTCGCCGCACCAACGGCCGGCGTACGGTGACCCGCGCAGGGGCTACCGGCGGTGCGGTGACCGCGCGAGCCCGACTTCGGCCCCCGCCGGGGGCGGGCTCAGCCGCTGGGTGCCCGGGCTTCAGCGCCGGCTTCTGCGCACGCCGATCTCGACGTCGGACCCGGTGATCTGCGTCTCTCCCACGGACGTCGCGGGAACCGTCACGGTGTGGCGGCCCCCGTCGCCGGCGGCGGGCGGTGGAGGCGCCTCGGGGAGCGGGCCGCCACCGCCGAGGACGTCGTCGACCGTCCCCGCCGCCTCGTCGAGGGGCCCTCCGAGGCCGAGCGCGTCGTCCTCGCCGGGGTCAGGCTCGGCATCCGCGGGCGCTCCGGGAGGCGGCGCGGCGCCCGCGGCGGGCGCCGGTTTGAGGCGGTCGCGCGCATCGTCGTTGAGTCGCAGCAGGAACAGCCCCTCGTCGATGCCGCTCACCGCGATCGTGCCGGAGGCGAAGTAGGGGTAGTTCGACCAAGTGCCCTCGAAGGTCGGCTCGCCATGCGCCGGGAAGGTGTCGAAGAACCCGATCGGCTCGAGGCGAGGGTCGGCGGGGTCGCCGACGAACGCGGTGTCGAGCACCCGCAGCCCGCTCGTGTAGTTCGACTGGTAGACGAGCCGGCCCTGAATGTAGTTGTTGTGGGTGATCGAGCGGGTGTCGTGGCTGTGCGCGAAGTGGAAGGTCGGGTTTTCGAGGTCGCGCACGTCGAGCACGACCGTGCGGGTGTTGATCTCGAACTTCGTCTCGTCCATCTCGTCGTTCACGAGCAGGTAGGACTGGTCCTCGGTGAGCCAGCCCTGGTGGGTGTAGCCGATCATCGGGTAGTCGGTCATCCCGAGCGTCACGGGGTTGAGCTTGTCGGTGACGTCGGCGATGACGACCTTGTTCTCCGCGGAGTTGAAGCAGATCTCCCGGCCGGTGTAGCGGGTGTCCGGCCCGTCGTAGACGACGCACTGGGTGTCGTGGACGTAGGCGGCCGGGGACAGCTCCTCGGCCGGCTCCCCGACCGTGCGCGCGAGGGTGCCGGGGCCGCCCTCCTCGAGGTAGCACCCGGCGAACACCGGCGTCTCCGGCGAGGAGATGTCGACCATGTGCAATCCCGACAGGCACTGGTCGGGCACGACGATCGCGGCGTTGCCGCCGACGATGTAGGCATAGCCGGTGGCGGTGTTGATCTCGACGTTGTGCGCCGCGGCCGGCAGCGGGTAGAAGCCGTCCTCCGTCCACACCTGCGGCTCGTCGACGTCGCGCAGCCGCGTGAGGTCGAAGACCTTCATGCCGTGGGGCTGGGACTCGCTGACGATGAAGGC
The DNA here is from genome assembly GCA_035540635.1 of Egibacteraceae bacterium. NCBI lineage: Bacteria > Bacillati > Actinomycetota > Nitriliruptoria > Egibacterales > Egibacteraceae > Egibacteraceae bacterium. The sequence goes on from DATLGH010000002.1 coordinate 17,660, forward strand.
GTGGTTGTCGTACACCTTGATGTCGTGCCAGATCTGGTGCAGCAGGGCGCGGTTGGGCAGCTCGCCGAGGTAGACGGGGTTCGTGGGATCGGTGATCCGGAAGAACCCGACGCCGTTGGTCTTGCCGATGATGACGTACTCGTCGCCGCTGTCGGGGTCGGTCCAGCCCCACAGGTCGCTCGCGCCGCCGCGCAGCGCCTGGCGGATGTCCACCTGGCCCCGGAACTCCTCGAGCGGCACGAACGAGAGCAGGTCGACGCCGTCACAGTCGAACACGGCGGCCTTGCCGTCGACACACGCCACGTTCGACAGCCGCTCGGGGGGCAGCTCCACCGGCTCCTGCGTCGACGTGAGCGTCACGTTCACCGGCGTGCCGCCCACGACCGCGTCGCGGATCGGCGCGCCGTCGCTGTGGCGCAGCTCGAGCCCCGGAATGCCCGAGCCGGCGGCGCTTCCCGGGGACACGTCGTCGTTGTAGCGAACCTGCACGAGCCCGATGGCCCCGGCCTGCTCGGCCGACTGCATCTTCTGCGCGAACGTGAACGCCGGGCACAGGTCGGCGGGGCCCCGGCCTTCCGAGTGGTCGACGAGGGCGATCCTGCCCGCGACGTCCACGCCGGCGTAGCTCGCAGGACTGCACCCGGTGCCGGCGTAGACGAGGTCAGCGGTCTGGTCGTCCACCTCCGGGGTCCCGTCCCAGTGGACGGCCCGGAGGAAGCCGGCCAGGGTCTCGGGGGTGTTCACCCTGACGCCGACACCGCCGGCGGGGTCCTCCGGCTGGCCGTGCTCATGCCTACCGGGATGGGCCGCGGTGGTCCCGACCATCCCGACCGCGACCAGTCCCGCCGCCAAGCCCACGGCGACGACGCGGCGCGAGATCATCGAGGTGCTCCTGGCCATGGCCACTCCTCCGGTAGCTGCCTGCATCGTTCGGTCACCGCTGCCCGGCAGTCGAGGGTACCGACCCGGCCAGACGGGCGCTCACCCCTGATATTCGCCGTCCCACCATGCGGCCCCTGCCCGAGCCTCGCGGATGCGCCCGGCCCGTTAACTTTCCCGCGCCCGCGCGGGAATCCTCGCCCCGCCCACCCGCAGCCGACTGTGGCGCCCGCACTGCGCAACGCCGGCGGCGACCTCGGCGTGGGGCTGCGGGATGACGCTAGCCTGCGCGGGGAAAGACGCCTGTCCACCACGACGAAGGCCCCGCCTCATGTCCCCGCGCAAGCTGATCTTCTACTCGACCACCGGACCCGACGCGGACAACGCCGCGTGGCGGGCCTTCACGATGGCCGCGGGTGCCGTCAAGCACGGCCTGGACTGCGAGGTGGTCCTCGCCGGCCCCGCGACGGGCATCATGCGGCGCGACGCACGCAGCCGCATCCAGGGGCGCCAGCGGGAGGCGTTCGAAACGGTCCAGGCCGCGAGGGTGCCGATCTACCTGTCGCCAGGGTGAGCGGAGTACCGCGGGGTGTCCGGTTCGGACCTCGAGGAGACCAACGCCCAGCTGCGTGGCACCGACGAGATGCTGCTCGACCTGGCCGCCGGCGCCCAGCTCGTTCCCTGCTGAAGTCGGGACGGGGGCCTGCTTTCCGGGTTCACCGGCGGGCGACGCGCGGGTCGAGGATGTCGCGCAGCCCGTCGCCGAGCAGGTTGAAGCCCAGTACCGCCAGGAAAGATAAAGATCACGGTGCCCGGGTAGACCATGAGCTCCGGGGCGCGGCGCAGGTAGCGCTGCGCCTCGGCGAGCATGGCGCTTCGCTTCTCGCGGGCGGTCTGCCGCGTGACGGGTGTCGGGACTGCGTCACCTGAGCGATGACGCAGTCCCGACACCGAGCGACGACAGGTCGGTAGAGCGCGATGCGGTCGAGCTCGCCTGGCTGAGGCTCGCGACGTAGCGGGTGGAGCCGATGAGCCCCGACTCCTCTGCGCTCCACCACGCGAGCCGGACGGTGTTGCGCGGCTTCGCCGTTGTCGTCTTGATGCGGAAGGTGCAGGTGCCGCGCGAGACGACTGCGATGCTGCCGGTGGGGAATGCCGCGAAGTCCGCCGCAGCGCAGCCGAGGGCGGACCCGGACGGCGTTGCGAGGGGAGCGGTCACGGCACCGGAGCCCGAGAAGGCGAAATCCGTGCGAAACCGTGGGGAGGACCGTCGCGGGACCCGCTCGAAGCCCCCGCCGGCCTACTCCGCAGGCGGGCGGCGCGCGCGGCTCGGCGCGACCCGCGGCGGCTCGTCGGGCATCTTGGGGTAGACCGGCGGCCACGGCGCGTCCGGCAGGCCGTTCGCGCGGTCGCGCTCGTGCAGCTCGAGCAGCGGGTCCAGCGACTGCGCGGCGATGTCGCCCCACGGGTCGCCGTCGCGGGCGACGCGCTCGGGCACCGTCGCGATGGACAGCTCGTCGGGGTCGATGGTGTCGAGCTCCTCCCAGCGGAAAGGCGTCGACACCTGCGCGCCGGGGCGCGCCCGCACGCTCCACGCGCCGAACACCGTCTTGTGCGGCGCGTTCTGGTTGAAGTCGACGAACACGCGCTCGCCGCGCTCCTCCTTCCACCACGCGGCGGTGAGGAGCGCGGGGTGGCGGCGCTCGAGCTCGCGCGCGAGCGCGACGGCCGCCGCGCGGACCGCGTAGGAGTCCCAGCGCGGCTGCAGCCGCAAGTACACGTGCACCCCGCGGCCACCCGTCGTCTTCGGGTGGCCGGTCAGACCGAGTTCCTCGAGCAGTGCCCGGACCGCGTGCGCCGCCTCGCGCACCATCGTGAACGCCACCCCTGGCTGGGGGTCGAGGTCGATTCGCAGCTCGTCGGCGTGGTCGGGGTCGGCGGCGAGGAACGGCCAGACGTGGAATCCGAGGCACCCGATGTTCACCGCCCACACCACATGGGCGAGGTCGGCGGCGACGAGCGCGCGCGACGGCGTGCCGTTGACCGTCGTGACGACGGTGGTCTGCAGCCACGGCGGCGCCGTCTTGGGGACGCGTTTCTGGAAGAACGACGAGCCGGCCGCACCGTCGGGGAAGCGCTGCAGCAGCACGGGGCGCCCGCCCATGGCGGCGAGCAGCGGCTCGCGCACGGCCTGGTAGTAGCGGACGAGGTCGAGCTTCGTCTCGCCGCGCTCGGCGAAGAACACCTTGTCGGGATGCGAGACCGCGACCTGGTGTCCGTCCAGGTCGAGCACCACCTCGCTGCGCTGCGCCACGCCGGGGACTCTACGCCCCACGTCACGGGCCGGCCGTGCCCGCCCGGCAGCGCGTTCGAGGTGCGGCTGCGGCGCGGTCGGCGCTTCGTCGTGCGGGTGGCCGACGGCGGCGTGCGGGTCGAGCCGGCCCCCGCCGGCCCCGTCGCCTGCCACGTGTCACCGACCCGTGACGACGGCACGAACGCGGCGGCGCCCCGGCCAGCAAAGCCGGCCGGGGCGCCGCCGCGTTCGCTCGACCTACTCGCCGCCGAGGAAGAACGCCTCGAGCTCCGCGCAGTTGTTCCACGGCGTGTGGGGCGGCAGCACGGGCACGACGACGTTGCCGGCCTGCCACTGGGCCTCACCCGCACGGCCCGTGTGCAGGTTGGCGTGGTGCGCGTGCAGCGGCACCGCGCGCCCGTTCGCCAGCTCGTGGCACTTCCTCCAGCCGGTCGGCCACTCGCCGCTCTCGTCGAGCTGCAGCCCGATCACGTGCAGATGCGCGTGAGGGGGCACCTCGTTCGACAGCGCCGGACCGACGAGCATCGCCCCGAGCATCCCCGCCACAACGGCCAGCACGAACAGTCGCTTCATGATCATCCCTTCCCCCCGGGCGTGCCAGAACCCTCCGCCTTCCGCCAAATTCCCGCGGCAAAGGCGGCGTGCGCTCGACCCACGCCCTGTCAGCTTGGCCCCGCAGGGTGTTGCGGGCAGGGACAGCATGCCGGACAGCCCGCCGCCGCGCACGGGAGCCACCCGGCCAACCCGCGCGCGTGGTAGCGGCGACGTCGGGTGGTGCGAGCACCCCCCGGCAGGCAGGTGCGGTCCCAGGCCCCGACAGGGCGGCGGCGCCTTCTTGCGCCCTCGCGACCGGCACGCCGATAGCGGACGAGGTCGAGCTTCGTCTCGCCCCGCCCGGCGAAGAAGACCTTTTCCGGATGTGAGACGGCGACGTGCTGTCCGTCCAAGTCGAGCACCACCTCGCTGCGCTGCGCCACGCCGGGGACTCTACGCTCCCGCGCCCCGGGCCGGGCGGGCCCGCCCGGGCGGGTCCGCCGCGTCAGAAGATCGACAGGTCGAGGCGCTCGACGAGCTCGTGCAGCGCGACCCGGCCGGCGCGCGAGTTGCCCGACGCGTCGAGCGGCGGCGACCAGACGCACACCGCCCCGAGTCCGCGAATCAGTCCGATGATCCCCCCCGCGACCCCGCTCTTGCAGGGTATGCCGACGTCGAAGGCGAACTGGCCGGCGTTGTCGTAGGTGCCGCAGGTCAGCATGATCGCGGCGACCCGGCGGGCCGGCTCCGCGCTGAGAATCCGCTTGTCGGTGGCGGGGTCGACACCGTCGTTGGCGAGGAACCGCCCGGCCCTGGCGAGCTGGCGGGCGGTCATGGTGATCGCGCAGTGGCGCACGTAGACGTCGAGCACCTCGTCGACCGTCGAGGTGAGGTTGCCGAAGGACGACATGAGGAACGCCATCGAACGGTTGCGGTGCCCGCTGCGCCCTTCCTGGCGGACGATCGCCTCGTCGATGCCGATGTCCCCGCCGGCGAGTTCGGTGAGCAGCTCGGTGATGTCGGCGGACGGGTCGCCGCAGTGGTCGAGCAGGACGTCATCGACGATGAGCGCCCCCGCGTTGATCATGGGGTTGCGCGGCTTGCCGCGCTCGTGCTCGAGCTGGACGAGCGAGTTGAACGGGTCGCCGGACGGCTCGACCCCGACCCGCTCCCACAGCTCCGTGCCGACCCCCTTGGCTTCGTCGGCCTTCTGCATCGCGACGACGAGCGAGAACACCTTCGAGATGCTCTGGATCGCGAACGGCTCGTCGGCGTCGCCGACGGCGTGCTCCGTGCCGTCGTTCTCGACGAGCGCGAGGCCGAACCGCTCGGGGTCCTGGTCGGCCATCGCCTTGATGTAGTCGGCGACCTTGCCCTCCCTCGCCGCCGGTCGCGCGACCTCGGCGATGTCGGCGAGGAGCTCGTCGAGGTCGACGTCGCGTCGCATGCAGGAACCCTTTGCTCGGCAGCGGTCGAGGGGGTTCTTCCCATGCGGGCACGCTGCCGTAACCCCGACCGATGCAGGGGCGGTGGGGGTCAGGTGCGGAAGGCGACCGGGTCGGCTGCCTGGGCTGCGTGCTCGTGACGGTGATCGGTTCGCTCGTCCTCCTCGCGCTGCTGCGCTCCTGCTCCTGACCGGGCGCCGCTACGCGGGGCCGGCCGTCCGCGGCCGGATGTTCTGGTTCATGCGAAACCACGTTGTCCGGGTCCCACGCCGTCTTCACGTCGATCAGCCGGTCCCACGTCGCAGGGCCGTACGCGGCGCGGACGCGGTCCTCGCCCTCCTCCCCGAGGTGGTTGACGTACACGCCCACCTCGCCGAGCACGAGGGGGTTGAGGTCCGGTGGCGGGCCCGCCGACCGCCACGCGGGGACGAGGGCGCCGAGAGCGGGCAGGAACGGGCCAAGGGCGGGGGTCTCGGGCAGCGGGTCGCGGCTCGCGACGAGGAGCGCCTCGCGCAGCGGGCGGTAGGGCACGCCGGAGCTCGGTGTCGCGCCCGACAAGCGTCACCACGTCCTCCCCAACGTCGAGCACTGTACCCGCCGGCGCGCCGCGGCCGGGCGTCACCCGACGGCGACCGGGGTGCGCGGCACCGGGGGGTCGGCGGTGAACGCCGGGTCGCCGGCCGCGAGCCCGAGGCGTACGAACAGGACCGGGGCGACCCCGCCCGCCCACATCCCGACGGCGGCGTAGCGCAGGTAGCGGTAGGCGAGGGCGATCGGGTCCTCGCCGCCGGGGAAGAGCTCGCCGAGCCCGAACCACAGGGCGACGACGCCGACCAGCCCGACGGGGACGCGCAAAGCGCGCTTCCACACGGGGCCGTCGGTGGTGAACCCCCCACGGTTGCGGAGGAACACGAGGCCCGCCGCCACCCCGAACAGGGTGGCGGCGGGGGTGACGACCCTGCTTGTCTGCATCGGGTGGTGGAGCGGGTCGACGCCGATCCACCGGGCGGGCAGCGCCCAGCCGACGAACGCGACCCGCACGAGCACGGCCAGGGCGATGAGGCCGAGCGAGGCGGCGAAGGCGAGCCTCAGCTGGCGGCGTGGGTCGAGCGCAGCGACGCGTGCGGTCACCGTCTCGCGCCACCTCAGGTAGGCGGCGAGCAGCACCGCGCCGACGACCCACCCGACGATCGTGTCGACGGGGAAGTGCACGCCGAGCTGCAGCCGGGAGACGCCCAGCAGCGCCATGAGCACCACCGCGGCGGCCCACGCCCACCAGCGGCGGATCGCGGCGGCGAGGTAGCCCCAGACGACCACGGCGTTCTGGGCGTGCCCGGACGGCACGCCGAAGGTCGACTCGGCGCGCAGGGCGAGCGAGGGGTCGAGGAACGACGGGCGCGGTGTCCGCGCGGCGAGCTTGGCGATCTCGTTCAGCGACGCGGACAGCAGGAAGAGCACGGCGAGCTGGATGCCGACCGCGCGGTGCACCGACCACAGCACCATGGGGAAGACGAGGACGTAGAACTCCTCGTCGCCGAGCCACGTGACCGCCGCCATCACCGGCGTGAGCCAATCCAGGCGGTCCTGCAGGCGCTGGACGAAGCCGAGGCGCGGATGCAGGCCTGGGTCGGCGCGCTCGAAGGCGGCGGCGGCACGTTCGGCGAGGACCTCCCCGAAGCGGTCGGGGTAGTCGGTGAGGATCCCGTGGACGCCGAGGTTGAGCAGCCGGTGCATCTCCTCGGGCTCGTTGATCGTCCAGACGTTGACGTCGATGCCGCGGTGCTCGGCGGCCCGGACGAACCCCGGCGTGACGACGGGGAAGGCCTCCCACGCGATCGGGTTCGTGAGGTCCCACGTCGTCGGGACCTTCAGGAACTCCCACGGCGGGGTCCACCAGCGGTGCGCGCCGACGAGCTGGAGGACGACGAAGGTGAACCCCTCGGACTCGGGCAGGTTCGTGGGGATCCCGGGGATCGCCTCGCGGAGTCCGAGGAGCAGGTCGCGGTCGAACGACGCGACGACGGTGCGGCGCTGCCGCCCGTGGGCCTCGATGAGGGCGACGAGGGCGGGCAGGATCTCCGGTCCGCTGTCGGGCTTCATCTCGAGCAGCAGCCACTCGTCGGGAAAGGCGTCGAAGACCTCCGCGAGGGTCGGTACCTCGACACCCTGCCCGACGAAGGGATAGTCGCCGTGCGGGCCGGGGAAGTCGTGGCCGGCCTCGAGCGCCTTGATCTCGGCGAGGGTGAGGTCACGGACGCGACCGGTGCCGCCGGTCGTGCGGTCGACGGTCGCGTCGTGCATCAAGACGACGACGTCGTCGGCGGTGAGCTGGAGGTCCATCTCCAGCACGTCGGCGCCGAGCTCCACCGCCCGGGTGAACGCCGGCATGGTGTTCTCCGGCGCGTGCCCCTGGGCGCCGGCGTGGGCGATGTTGACCGGGGCGCGCTCGACGAAGTGCGGGATCCGCTCGGTCGGGGCGGCCTGCAGCAGCGCGGCGACGGCCGCCCCGGCGAGGAGCACGACCACGGTGAACCAGCCGCGGCGGCGGGGCGGCGGTCGGTCGCTCCCTGCGGTCGGTGTGGCAGCCATCGCATGCCTCGCGTTGCGGCGGAGTGGCGTGAAGGGCACGGTAGCAACCGTCGTCGCGGGACGCGGTCGGCGCCGTGCCGGCGAGGTCGCCCGGCCACTTGACCACCGTCGCCGGGGCGGTGGCATGCTGCCCGCCATGGTGGGAGCCGAACGGATGCGGCACGCCGGCGCCGGAGCGCCGGGCCGGCGGTGACCGTCGTGGCGCTGGCCGACGCCGTCGACGAGGCAACCTTCGGCGGCAAGGCCGCGCAGCTCGCGGTCGCGCTCCGCCGCGGCCTGCCCGCCCCGCCCGGCGTCGCCGTTCCCGCCGAGACGGCGGCGCGGATCGCCGCCGGCGACGCCAGCGCGCGGGCGGCGCTCACTCATGCGCTCGCCTCGTACGGCGGGCAGCGCTTCGCCGTCCGCTCCTCCGCCGTCGGCGAGGACTCCGCGGCGGCGAGCTTCGCCGGCCAGCACCGGACCCTCCTCAACGTCGCCCGGGCCGGCGTTCCCGACGCGGTCGGCGACGTCTGGCGCTTTGCGGCCGAGGAGCCGGCGACCGGCTACCGCGACCGCATGGGCCTCACAGGCGATCCAGGCGGGGTGGGTGTCGTCGTGCAGGTGCTCGTGGACGCCGACGTCGCCGGCGTGCTGTTCACCCGCCACCCCGTCACCGGCGCCGACGAGCGCGTCGTCGAAGCGAGCTGGGGGCTCGGGGAGGCCGTCGTGGCCGGGCACGTCGTGCCCGACGGGTTCCGGCTCACCCGTGGGGGCGTCGTCGTGGAGCAGCGCGCCGGCGTGAAGGACGTGCGCGTCGCGCTCGACGAGGACGGCGGCACGGTCACCCTCCCCATCGACGCCGACACGGCCCGGCTCCTGTGCCTCGACGAGGCTGCCCTCGCCCGGCTCGCCGACCTCGCGGACGCGTGCGAGGAGGCCTTCGGCGGGCCGCGCGACATCGAGTGGGCCTTCGCCTCGGGACAGCTGTGGCTGTTGCAGGCAAGACCGATGACCGCCTATCCCCCGGAGGTACCGCGATGACGAGCGACCTGCGCCGCCTGCTCGCGCGCCGCCGCACCGGGCTTGGTGGTGGCGAACGCCCGCCGCCGCGCGCCATCACCTGCTCGCCGCGCAGGGTTCGGACGTCGAGGCCGACGGGCTCTTCGCAGCCCCTGCGGTCACCGTCGTCGTCGGCGAGGAGCGCCACGCCTCGCTCGACCGGGCGCTGCGACTGCTCGGTCTCGGGCAGCGCCGCGTCACGGTCGTGCCCGCCGACGGGCAGGGCCGCATGCGCGCCACGGCCCTGCGGGGGCTTCTCAACGGGCAGCCCACGATTGTCTGCGCCCAGGCCGGCAACGTGAACACCGGCGCGTTCGACCCGCTGCGCGAGGTCTGCGAGGCCGCGCACGACCGTGGCGCCTGGGTGCACGTAGACGGGGCGTTCGGGCTGTGGGCCGCCGCCGCCCCGTCGCTGCGTCACCTGACCGACGGCGCGGAGGGGGCCGACTCGTGGGCGACCGACGCCCACAAGTGGCTGAACGTCCCCTACGACTGCGGCATCGTCTTCTGCGCGCATCCCGACAGCCACCGGACGGCCATGACGCTGTCGGCGGCCTACCTCGCCCGCACCGGCAGCCGCGACGGGGTCGACTGGACCGCCGAGAGCTCCCGGCGCGCCCGGGTCTTCCCCGTGTGGGCGGCGCTGCGCAGCCTCGGCCGGGCCGGCGTCACCGACCTCGTCGAGCGCTGCTGCGCCCACGCCCGCCGCTTCGCCGCGATACTCGCCACCGACCGCGAGGTCGCCTTGCTCAACGAGGTGGTGCTCAACCAGGTGCTCGTCCGCGTCGGCGGCGACGACGACCGCACCCGCGCCGTCGCCGCGGCGGTGCAGGCGGAGGGTCTTGCCTGGCTCGGCACGACCGTGTGGCAGGGCCGGGTGGCGCTGCGGGTGAGCGTGTCGGACCAGGCCACCGACGACGCCGCCGTCACCGCCGCCGCGGACGCGGTCCTGCGAGCGGCCCGCGCCTGAGCCGCTCCTCGACCACCTCACCGACAGCTACCTGTTCCCGTTCCGCGGCCACTGGTTCCCCTCGGCGAAACTGGGTGGGGGGTGCGACCGCACGAGTCCTGCCCGCCCGGCCGCTCCCGGTGGCGTCAGCCCCGCGGGTCGCTTCGATCGCCGCCTCCGTCTCGGGGGTGAGGCGCAGCGCGGCCACCGGCGACGACGAGCTGGGTGGGCCGCATGCGGCGGAGCTCCGCCTCGACGCGCGGCGGCAGCTGAGCGGGCCGCACGATGAGCACCGGACCGCCGAGCTTCGCGGCGTCGCTGTCGATGCGCAGGATCCGGTTGCGGTTCTGCGCGACGAGCTTCTGGATGTACAGGCGGCCGCTCGTGTCGCTGGCGGTCGCCGCCCCGCCGTCGCCGCTGACCGTGAACGTGTAGTCGCGGCCGCGCGAACAGCCGGCGGGCTGACTTGTCGCCACGGTCACGCCGGAGACGGCGGCGTCTACGGAAGGGGTCCGACCGGCCAGGCGTGGCGGGCGAGCGGACAGGCGCCGGGCGGGCCGGCGACCGGGCTACACCATGACGTCGCGGCGGTCGAAGGTGGCGAGCCCCACGAGCGCGGCGAGCACCGGCACGGCCGCGAGCAGCGCGAGTCCGCCCGGGTCGAACCCCTCCGCGAGCGGGTTGGGGTCGAGGTACCACGAGAACGGCGACACCGCCGTCACCCAGTCCGCGCCGACCGTCGGGCCGACCGCGTCCAAGACGAACGCGACGACGGCCAGCCCGGCGGCGCGGCGAGCGCGTGCGTCCGCCGGCCGGTGGCGGCGCCGACGGCCATGGCGAGCGTGCCGAAGCCGAGGGCGAGCAGCAGCCCGCTGCCGCCGCGAGGATCTGCGTCGCGCCGATCTCCATGTCCACCTCCTCGGTGACGAGCTCGTCGGCGGGCACGCGGTAGAAGTCGAGGAAGTGGTCCTCGAGCTCGCGGTCCGCGGCCGACCACGCCACGACGCGGTAGCCGGCTGCGGCCTTCAGCAGCGCGTCGGGCTCGCTGCACAGGCAGCGCAGCGTCGCCCCCTGCACCCCCTCGTCGGCCCAGGGGTGCCCGCGACGCCGTGGACTCCCTGCAGACCGGCGAACCGGCCGGCGTCGACCGGCTCTCGGCGAAGCGCAGCTCCACGGTCTGGCCGGCATGGTGGCGCAGGGCGCGCACGTCGTCGCAGTCACTGGCCTCGACGACCAGGTCGAGGAACCCCCGCTGGAGCAGTGGGTCGAGCCCGCTTGTCGGCTCGTCGAGGATGAGCAGCTCCGGACGGTGCATGAACGCCTGCACGACGCCGACCTTCTGCTTGTTGCCCTTCGACAACCCGCGGATGGGCCGGTCGAGGTTGAGGTCGAAGCGCTCAGCGAGGGGTCCGATCCGGTCGGTGCCCGCGCCGCCGCGTAGCCGCGCGAGGCGGGCGAGGAGCTGCCCGCCGGTCGTGCGCCCGCCATCGCCCGCTCCCCCGGCAGGTAGCCGATCCGCGAGCGCAGCGCCGGCCCGCCGGCCCGCGGCGTCACGCCGAAGACCTCGGCCCGACCGGCGGTGGGGCGCAGGAGGTCGAGCAGGACGCGAATGGCGGTCGAATTGCCGGCGCCGTTCGGGCCGAGGAAGCCGAACACCTCGCCGTCGTGGATCTTGAGGTCCACGCCGGCGAGCGCGCGGACCTTGCCGTAGTCCTTGACGAGGCCCTCCGTGCGGAGGACGACGCCGGTCATGATCCCTCCCGCACGGCTCCCGAGGTCGTGCGGGGCGAACGCCGCCCGCAGCTGCCCGGACGCCGCCTCGGTGAGCAGCCCGGCGCTGAACAGCTCGAGCGCGGGGGCGAAGTACGCGCCCGCGGCCGCGACCTCGTCGGGGGAGCGAGGTCCACCCCGAGGAGCCGCTGCAGGTGGTCGTGGAGGACGAGGGCGCCCTGCGACCACATCGTGAGCACGACGGCCCGCTCGTAGCGGTAGTCGCTCGGGCGCAGCACCCCCGTTCGCACCCCCTCGGCCATGTAGCCCTCCGCGTCGGTCACCATCTCGTCGACGAGCGCCGCCACGTGCGGCGAGCCGTCGACGAGCGTGCGCGCGAGGTAGGCGAGCAGGGGCGGCCCGGGCTGGGTCTCCCGCAGCGCGGCGACGGGGTCGAGACCGGGCCCGGCGGCGCTGCTTCGACTGCCGAAGGACCTTCGCTTCAGACATCCCCGCGTGCCGGTGCTGGCGTGACGGCAAGCCTACGCCCGCGCGGCTTCCGGCGCCGGCAGGCGGCTGCCGTGCCGGCCCCCCCGCCTATCATCGGATGTCCGGGGCGAGCGTCGCCCCGCGGCGGAGACGTGGTGGTGGATATGCGGTGGAGCGTGTGCTGCGGTGTGCTTGGCCTGCTGCTCATGGCCGCCTGCGGGGACGGGGGCCAGGTAGCGCCGGGCGACCGGTTGCCGGCCACCCCGCTGCCCGCGGACGAGGATCCCGGGCTCGTCCACGTGCACGGGCTCGGCGTGAACCCCGCGGACGGCCTCGTGTACGCCGCGACGCACTTCGGTCTGTGGCGCCTCACCGAGCACGGCGAGCCCGAGCGGGTCGGCGAGGCGGCCCACGACCTCATGGGCTTCACCGTCGTCGGCCCTGACCACTTCCAGGCGAGCGGACACCCCGCCGTCGTCGAGAAACTGCCCCCGCTTCTCGGGCTCATCGAGTCGACCGACGGCGGGCAGACCTGGCGGAGCGTGTCACTGCTCGGCGAGGTCGACTTCCACGCGTTGCGCGCCGCTCACGACCGGGTCTACGGGTGGAACGCGACCGACGGCGCGTTCATGGTGAGCGAGGACGGCCTCGACTGGCAGCGGCGCAGCGCCGCGCCACTCGCCGACTTCGTCGTCGACCCCGAGGACCCCGACGCGATACTCGCCACCGTCGTCGCGTCGCTCGACGAGGCCCGGCTCGTGCGCAGCTCCGACGGCGGCCGATCGTGGGCGGACGTCGACGGGCCGGCCCTGGCACTGCTCGCGTGGGAACGCACCGCGCGGCTGTGGGGCGTCGGCCTCGACGGACGTGTGTGGCACAGCGGCGACGGGGGCGGCTCCTGGGACGAGGTCGGCCTGCTCGAGGGCCGCCCCGAGGCGCTGCTCGACAGCGGCGACGACCTCTACGCCGCGGCGGGTGGCGCGATCCTGCGGTCAGCCGACGCCGGTGCCACGTGGCGGGAGCTGCACCGCAGCCACTAGGCCGCGAGCCGGCGGGGGGTCAGCGGGCTTCGCTGCCCCACTCCCCGCGCCACGCGGTCATCTGGTCGATCTCGGCCTGCTGCTCGGCGATGATGCCCTCGGCAAGCTGGCCGACCCCGGGGTTCTCGCCACCCTCGATGACCCGCTCGGCGGCGACGATGGCGCCTTCGTGGTGCGCGACCATCATGTCGAGGAACAGCAGGTCGAACTCGGTGCCCTGAAGGCCCGCGAGCCGGGTCATGTCCTCCTCGCGCATCATCCCCTCCATCCCCTCCATGTCCTCCATCGTCCCGGTGTCGTCCATCTCTTCCATGTCGTGGCCTTCGCGCTCGTCACTGGCGCCGGCCTCAGCGAGCATCCGCTCCATCTCGGCAATCTCGGCCTGCTGGGAGGCAACGATGTCCTCGGCGAGCTGAATGAGCTCCGTGCGCTCGGTCCGGTCGGGGACGAGCTCGGCCATCTCCACCGCCTGCTCGTGATGCGGGATCATCTGCTGGAGGAAGGTGATGTCGGCGTCGTTGTAGCCGGCGTGCGTGCCCGGCTCCTCGTCTCCCGTGGTGACGTCGGCTCCGCCGTTGCAGGCCGCCGCGAGCAGGGCCAGCGCGCACAGGAGGAGGGGCAGGACACGGAAGCGCTCCATCGCAGTGCTCCTTCGGTTCCGGACATCCCGACCAGTTGTGCTGGGCGGCCATTGCGTTCGGGGCTGTGCGGGCAGTCCCGAAGCGCCTACCCTAGCCCGCATGCGCCCTCGACTCTTGCTGCTGCCTGCGCTTGCGCTGTCCCTGTTGTCCACCTGTACGGGCACGCCCGACAGCGCGGTCACGGCCGCCACCGGCCTGCGGGCGCCGGGTGACGCCGACGGGCAGGACGCAGTCGACGCCACCGACATCGCCGCCACCCCCGACGCCACCCAAGTCCCGGAAGCCGCCGAAGGCGCCCCACC
>DATLGH010000003.1 GCA_035540635.1 Egibacteraceae bacterium
GACGTCCTCGCGACCGCCAAGGCGCAACGCTGGGACCCCGCAGAGGTCCTGCGGGTGCTGCTGACAGAGGAAGCCGCCGGCCGCGACGTCGCCACCCGCAACCAGCGACGCAAAGCGGCCGGGTTTCCCTCCGGCAAGACCCTCGACGCGTGGGACCCCGACGCGTCGTCGATCCCGCCGCCCACCCAGACCGCCCTGGCCACCCTCGAATGGGTCGCCCGAGCGGAGAACCTCGCGGTGTGCGGGCCCAGCGGCACCGGCAAGTCGCACTTCGTCGAGGCGCTCGGGCACGCCTGCATCGACGCCGGCCTGCGCGTCGCCTGGTTCACCCTCGAGAGCCTGACCGTCACCCTCGGGCGGGCCAAAGCCGACGCGTCGATCGCCAAGACCGTCGCCCGCATCACCCGCGCCGACCTCATCGTGGTTGACGACGTCGGCATGCTCCCCGCAGGCCAAGACTCAGCCGAGGCGTTCTACCGCGTCATCGACGCCGCCTACGAACGCCGCAGCGTCGCCGTCACCAGCAACCTGCATCCCAGCGGGTTCGACACGATCATGCCCAAGACCCTGGCCACCGCCACCGTCGACCGCCTGCTCCACCACGCCCACGTCGTCCTCACCAAAGGCAGCTCCCACCGGCTGGCAGAAGCCACCGCCGGCAAGGGGGTGATGCCCCTCGCCTGACACCGCAGGTCAGCTGTCCGCCAGCCCGGCGATCTGCTGGCCACCCACCCGGAGATCACATGGCCACCAACCCGGAAGACAACTGTCCGCCCACCCGGAAGTCAACATGTCCCTTGACACCGTTCCACGCCCCTTGCGCCGGAGGATTCGTCAACGTCGGCTCCTGGACCAACGACGTCTTCCGTGGCCTTCACCGCCGCCGAGGCGGCGAGGCATCCCCACGTGTCCGCCTTGCGGCGGGCCGAGATTACGACGCTTGCTCGGGCTTCGCTCACGTTGCGGACCGGTCGTTGCTCTACCCCGCTTCGACGATTGCGACCTCACGGCCGACGAGACCTGCTTACTGCCTGGGTGGTGTCCGGCATGAAGGTTGCGTGAGCTCGGTTCAGGCTCTGTGCGGAACATGGGAACCTGTCGCCCTGAAACCGACACCGGAAGCCGAATGCGGCGTGTGCTGCCATAGCCAACCCGGGCGTCGAGAGGGAGCGTCCCAAGCGGTGAGCACCGTGAGGGGCTGAGTACCGGTAGCAGGCACGGGGACGGACCGTCTCGTAGTAGCGACGAAGCCCGGTAACGCGGGTGGAGCCAGGGGACGGGTTATCCGTTCAAGGACGCTCGGTCAACCAGCCCACAAAGGGGATGGGAGGAGCCGCGGCAGCGGGCTTCTTTGATCCCAGCGTTGAGCAAGCGGACACGATCCAAGCTCCTATGTCTTCCCGAAGGCGGGGAGGTACTCGATGTCGGCTGCGGCTTCGGCCGCATCGCCGGGTCACTGCAGGACCGCGGCTACGTTCCGCGCCTGGGACGCCACCCGGCTGTGGGTCGAGCTCGTCCTGCTCGCCGCGGTCCTGCTGGCCGCCCTGCAACAGCTCATCGATGACGACGGGCTGCGCGTCGCCGGGCCCCGTCGCCTGCGCTACACCCTGCTCAAGGTCGCCGCCAGGGTCGTCGTCCACGCCCGTCGGACCTGGCTGCATCTGGACGCCGCCTGGCCCTGGACACCACAACTGCTCGCCGCGCGCCGCCGATTGCCTGAGCTCACCCCCACGCTCGCGTAACCGACCCAGGCCCGACACGGCGACACCAACGGTGTCCTACTCCACCGTGCCTACGCACGATTCACACGCCCCCGCGCGTCACCGCGCCCACCGGCTGCGAGCTCGCGCCACCGGCCGACAGCAACGGCCGGTCGCCCGCCGAAACAAGCAAGCAACCGGGGCCCTTACCGAAAGATCGGGGCTGGCTGGCGCCGTCGAACCGGCGGCGGAAGCAAACGACGCCGAGCGCGGGTGGCAGCAGCAGCTCGAGGTGATCTCGAACGCCGCCCGCAGTTGCGCGCCATCGCGGACGAGCAGCGATCCGCACTCGAACGGCTGGTACAGCCACGTGTGGCGGCATGTTCGCCGCCGACCCCCCGCTGGTCAGCGCGCCCGCCGCCGCGGCGGGGTAGCCCATCCACTCCCCGAACCAGTCGAGCACGACGAGCTCCACACCTGGCCCGGCCCCGCTGACTCCATCCACGACCCGCATGGATGTTCGCCGCGTTGGCGCGAAGTCGCCGAGCACCCCCGGCCACATGCCGCAGCGGGGATGAAGGCGAAGTAGCCGGGGTGATCGCAGGCGCGACGATAACGGCAGTACGTCGGGGCCAGCTCGTCGAACACTGCGGAGAAGTCCGCGCCGTCCTCGGGCGGCGGTCGGCGCAGGCGCTCCCATCTTCTCGCGGGTCGCCCGGTCGATGAGCCGTGACGGTCTCGTAGTCGATCCGGCGCATGGTCTCCGCGTCGAGTCCGAGCGGGTCAAGGTCCATCCGTACCTGCGTTTCCGTGCAGGGTTCAGCCGGCGTCGCCGGCAAGCCGGCGGTCGACGAGTGCGTGGGCGGCCCCAGCGGTGCTCGGGTGACCAGTGACCGCTACGAGGAAGTCCGTGCGGTCCAGTGCGAGCAGCCGGGTGTCCTAGGCTGCGGTGACGGTGGCCGTGCGGGGCACGTCACGCAGCAGCGCGATCTCCCCGAAGCCCTCCCCCGGGCCAAGCACGCTGGACAGCCCCGGGGGGTGACCTTCACGTGGCGCACCTCGACGATGTAGAAGCGGTCGCCAGCGGTTCCCGCGGCGATGACGACGCCGGGCGGCGGGGACTTCCACCCGCATGCAGGCCGCCGCCAGGCTTTCCAGGACCGGCAGCGGGAGCGGCGCGAGCAGACAGACCCGCTGCAGCAGGTCGAGCTCGTGGCTGGGCACGTCGCCCGCGCGGTCCAGGCGCGCGAGCCCTCTGGCGCTGGCCACGGCCAGGATGGTCAGGAACGCCCCGAGGACGACCAGCGCGCCGCGGACGCCGGCGACCCCGACGAGCAGGGACGCGGCCAGTGCGCCCAGGCCGAGCAGCGCCCACCACAGTCCCACGAAGGCACCGAGCGCCCGGCAGAGCACCTCGCCGGGCACGACCCGCTGCAGCAGCGTGAGAGCAATCACGTCCACCAGCGCGTTGCACACGTCGATGCCCGCGAGCAGCGCGAGGGCGGCGACCGGCAGTGGCACCACCCCGATGAGCGCCAGGCACACACCCCAGGTGGCGACGGCCACCCCGAGGGCTGTCACCAGCCGGTGGCGTCCAACGAACGCAAGCGCCCCGACAGAGCCACCAGGCCGCCGGCACCGACCGCGGCCTGCAACGAACCGACGCCGGGCTCGCCCATCGCGAGCAAGTCGATCGCTGTGACCACGACCGGCACCGGGACCGCGCCCAAGCACAGGGTGTACGCGAGGCACAGGCCTGCCACCAAGCGCGGTGCGGGGGCGCCGAGCCGGGCCGCGAACCCTGCCAGGACGTCGCGCGGCCGGGTGACCGAGCGCACCGGTTGAATGGGGTCCACACCGTGCACGACGGTGGCAGCGGCGACGAGCAGCACGGCCAGGGCGACGAAGACGGCGGGGACCGCGGCGGCTGCGAGCAGCACGGCGGCCGACGCCGGCCCGAGCAGCGTGCCGAGGTTCTCCACCGTCGTGGTCGTCGCGTTGGCGGCGTCAGCTCCTCGGGTGTGGCCGCCAAGCTCGGGCTGCAGGGCGGAGTGGAACGGCCAGTGCAGTCTGAAGGCAAGCGCGTCGGCGGCCGCGATCGCGTACACGATCGCCGGGGGCGCGCCCGCGACGACGAGGCCGGCGATGCCCGCGAGTGCGGCGGCGCGGACGGCGAGCACACCAGTGAGCACCCGCGAGCGAGGCCAGCGGTCGGCGAGCGCGACCCGCCACCGGGCCGAGCACGGCCGCCGGCAGGGTCCGCACGACACCGACGACCCCCACGGCGACGACGCCGCCGGCCCCGAACGCGTACACGCCGAGGGCGACCAGCTGGGCGCCCTCGGCGGTGATCCCCCCGCCCCAAGCCGGCTGGATGCGTCGCTGGTTGGGTTTGGCCAGCGCGGTCCGCACCGCTCCAAGGGACGCCGCCGCGCGTGACGCCCTGCTGCCGCCCGCCATGCATCCTGTCCTGCGCCAGCCCCGTCCGTGGCGAAAACGGTGCGCGCTCGACCGCGCCGCTGTCAACACCTAGCCCGGGGCGGTGAGTGACGATGCGCCCTTCGCGCCCGGCACCGGCGAACTTCGGAGCGCGCGGGTCGTTCTGCGGCATCCCGCATCGCCGCTACGACGAGGCAGTGCCCGGCAGTGTCAGAGCTTGCCCCCAGGTACGGTTGGTTGTGGGGTGATCCTGTCGGGAGAAGAAGACGACCGATGAGAGCCTTGGGATGTCCCCTGCTGGTGGGCCGGGCCGAGGAGTTCGCTGTCCTGCTGGAAGCGGTCGAGGCGGCCGCCGCAGGCTCCGGTGAGGTGATGTTCCTCGTCGGCGAGGCCGGTGTCGGCAAGTCGCGGCTGGCTGCCGCGGCGGCAGAGGCGGGACAGTCACGGGGCATGACCGTGCTGCGGGGTCGAGCCGTGGCCACTGGCGCCACCGTGCCTTACCGCCCGTGGGCCGAGGCGTTCTTGTCCGCCTTGCGTGACACGGCCTTTCCCGACCGTGCCGAGCTCGAGCCCTTCCGCGGGGCCCTGGGCCGCCTCGTGCCCGCGTGGCGGGCCGCCGATCTCCCTGAGCTCGGCGAGTCGGCTGTCGCGCTGGGGGAAGGCGCTCTGCGGCTGCTGCGCACCGTCGGCAACGGGCGGGGCACGATCGTCATGCTCGAGGACCTGCACTGGGCCGATCCTGACTCGGTGGCCCTGGTCGAGTACCTCGCCGACAAGCTCGCCGGTGAGCCGACGCTGGTCATCGGGACCCTCCGACCGGAGGATACCGGGCCGGCGCTGCGGGTGGCCCAGCAGCTGCACGGCCGCCGGGAGGCCCAGCTAGTGACCCTGCGCCGACTCGGCGAGGAGGAGGTGCGGGCCATGGCGCGGGCCTGCCTTGGAGTCACCGATCCGCCGGCAGGCGTGGACGAACTGCTGATCGGCTACGCCGACGGCCTGCCGTTCTTCGTCGAGGAGCTGCTCGCCTCCCTGGTCAGCAGCGGCACCCTGGTCCGCGCCCAGGGCGGCTGGCAGCTCCGCGGCGTGGCCCGCCCCAGCGTCCCGTTGACCTTTGGCGACACCGTCCGCCAGCGGCTGCGCGACCTCGGGCACGGCGGGATGCGGCTGCTGGCCGCCGCGGCGCTGCTCGGCCGGCACTTCGACTGGACGTTGCTGGTCAGCGCCTTGGAGGCGGACGAAGCCACGGTGCTGGACACGCTTCGCCGGGCGATCGACGCCCACCTGGTCGAGGAGGGCCCGGGGACTGGCCGGTTTCGCTTCCGCCATGCTCTGTCCCGCGACGCGGCGCTTGGGACCCTGCTGTCGCCGGAACGTCAGGTCCTCGCGCAACGCCTGCTCGCGGGGGTGCGCGAGCGGCATCCGACGCTGCCGGGCGACTGGTGCCAGGTCGGCGCGGGGCTTGCGGTCCAGGCCGGAGACCCCGAGCAGGCGGCGGCGCTGCTGGTGGAGGCCGGCCGGCGGGCCCTGGCCGCCGGCGCGCTGGCGACGGCCACGGACGCGGCCGAGCAGGCCGGGGCCCTGGCCGACCAGCGCGGAGCCACCGCCCTATCGGCCACCGAGCTGCTGGTCACCGCCCTGGCGTCGGCCGGGGAAACCGACCGGGCCGCGGCCGTCGGCGCTCAGCTGCTGGACCGGTTGGAAGCAGCCGGCGCCGAGCCGGCGCGCCGCACGGCGACCCACCTGGAGCTGGCGAGGTCCGCCGCCGCCGCCACCGACTGGGCGCAGGCCCGCCGCCACGTCGACGCGGCCCGCCGCCTCGCGCCTACCACCGAGCCGACCCTGGTCGCCCAGGTGGAGGTGGTGAACGCGCAGGTGGCGTTGGGTGAGCACCGCCCGCACGAGGCAGCCCGGGCCGCCGATGCCGCCCTCCACGCCGCCCGGCGTAGCCAGCGCCCCATGGTGGTCTGCGAAGCCCTGGAGGTCCTCGGTCGGGTGGCGCGCCTGACCGACTGGACCCGGGCCGAGGTGTACTTCACCGAGGCGCTGCGGACCGCTGAGGCCGCAGCGTTGCCGCTGTGGAGGATTCGGGCACTCGGCGAGCTCGGCATCCAGGACGTCTTCACCGCCGGCTCGACCGCCCGTCTGGACCTGACCCGCCGCCTGGCCGAGGAAGCCGGCGCGCTGGTACAGGCAGCCCACGCCGACCTGCACCTGGCCGTGCTGCACCATCTGCACCACGACATCGAGGAGGGGCTGGTCGCGGCCGAGCGCGCGGAGCACGCCGCCCGCCGCTACCGCCTCGGACTGCTGTTGCCGGCGGTCCTGTCCAACCGCGCCCTGCTCGAGCTCGGCCGCGGTCGAGAGGACGAGGCGGCATCGCTCACCGAGGAGGCCCTGGCTCTCGCCGGCGGCGACCCGCAGGTGGAGGCGAACATCCGCGGGATGCCCCGCACGCTCCTGGGGCTGGTACGCGGCGACCGGGCCGCAGGACGCGGCGAGCTCGAGCAGGCGGTCTCGGTCATGCCCCCGGCGTCGGACGCGGCCAGCGGCCCGTTTCCGGATCTGCTCCTGCTGCTGCGCCTCCTCGACGATGACCTCACGTCCGAGCAGGACGACGCCCTGGCCCCTGTCGACCGGATCCGCCACCGGCTGGGCGAGGGGTTCTATCAGGGGGCTCGAGCGGTGCAGACGGGTCGCGGCGGGGACGCAGACCAGGCAACCGCGCGGTTCGGAGACGCCGAGGACGCGTTCGCGCCGATGCCAGGATTCCTGCGGCTTCTGCGGTGGCTGGTTGCCGAGCCGGCGTGGCACGACGGCTGGGGCGCCCCGGTCGCCTGGCTGCGGGACGCCGTGGTCTTCTTCGAGGGTACGGGCTGGACGCGCCTGGCCGCCTCCAGCCGTGGGTTGCTGCGCCGATTCGGAGTCGCTGCGCCACCGCGCCGGTCCGCCGCCTCCGTGCCTCCCGCCCTGGCCGCCCTGGGGATCACGGTGCGCGAGGCCGAGGTCCTCGCCTTGGTCGAGGAGGGCCTGCCCAACCGTGCCATCGCCGAGCACCTGGTGCTGTCGGTCCGCACGGTCGAGAAGCACGTCGAGCGGCTGCTGGCCAAGACCGGCGCGTCCACCCGTGCGGAGCTTGCCGCACGGTCAGTGCGCCTATCCCACCAGGCACCGTAGCCGTCACGCGCCACCAACGTACGTGGTGGCCGGACGCAAAGATACGTAGCCTCACCGCTGTGGCGGGGTACTGCGGCGGCCACCATGCCTGCATGGACACCACCGCACACCCCAGCTTCCCTCCGTCCAGCGTCCCGGTCGACCCGTACCGGGTGGCACCCGACACGTGGATCATCCCGGAGCTGTTCCCCGCAGCCCCCGGCACGTTCGTCCCCGTCAACTCTCTGGTGATCGCCGGCAGCGAGCCCGTGATCGTCGACACGGGCACGCACCTCAACCAGCGCCGGTGGCTCGACCAGGTCTTCTGTCTCGTGGACCCGGACGCCGTGCGCTGGGTCTACCTGTCCCACGACGACCACGACCACGTGGGCAGCCTTCCGGCCGTGTTGGACGCCTGTCCCAATGCGACGCTCGTCACCACCTGGTTCAGCGTCGAGCGGCTCCGGGGCGACTACGCCCTTCCTATACAGCGCATGCGATGGGTCAACGACGGCGACAGCTTCGATGCTGGCGACCGGAGCCTGGTAGCCGTCACCCCGCCGATCTTCGACTCGCCGACCAGCCGCGGCCTGTTCGACGCCCGCACCGGCGTCTACTGGGCAGTTGACGCGTTCGCCTGCCTGATCACCGACCCCGCCATGAACGACGTAGCGGACCTGGACACGGAGTTCTGGCGGCACGGGCTGCTGGACAACAACCGACTGATCTCGCCCTGGCACACACTGCTCGACCCGCGCAAGTTCGACCGGCACGTCGACAAGATCGCGACCCTGCCGATCCGCACCCTGACCTCGGCCCACAGCGCCGCGATCCACGGTGACCAGGTGGCCGACGCCCTGCGCCTCATCCGCCAGATTGCCCGCATGGACGCCGCCGCCCTTCCCGGCCAAGGCGACCTCGAGGCGCTCCTGGCGCTGCTCGCCGGCGACCAGACGCCGGCACCCAGCGCCCCGTAACCGTTCCACCAACCCCAGCAAGAAAGAAGGAGCACACCATGTCAACCGAACGCAACAAGCAGACCGTCGTCGCCTACCTCGAGCTGGCGCTGAACGACAAGCAGCCCGCCCAGGCTGCCGAGGCCTACCTCGGCTCCCACTACATCCAGCACAACCCACAGGTGGCCGACGGCGCCGACGCGTTCGTCGAGTTCGTCACCGGCTTCACTCAGCAGTTCCCGGACTTGCACCTCGACATCAAGCGCGTCATCGCCGAAGGCGACCTGGTGGCGACCCACGGGCTGCTAACGGTCGCGCCGGCAGACCGGGGCACGGCGGTCACCGACATCTTCCGCCTCGAGGACGGCAAGATCGTCGAGCACTGGGACGTGATGCAGCCCGTCCCCGAGGAAGCGGCCAACCCCAACGCGATGACCTGAGCCGTCATGTTCAGCCGGAGCCGGCTGGTCGTCACGCTTGGTTGCTCCGGGCGCGTCACTACCGGCGCCGGCCACCGTGAGGAAGAGGGCCTGTTGGCCCAGGCTTGCACCGTAAGCGGCTCCAACTCAGCGGGTGGGGGATGGTCGAGCTCGCCGGTGCAGCCGGCGGTCGTTGAACCAGGTGACGTAGTCGAGGGTGGCCAGTTCAAGCCGCTGGCGACAGGGCAGGGGCGATGCGTCCCGCGGTCGGTCGCAGGATCAAGTCCGCGTCATCCGCTCCCGGCCTCACTACAGGTCTGGCATTCTGTGACGGTGCAAGGACTGGCGCTTGGCAGCCTCATCACTCTGCTCATGTCGGCCTGCGCCGGAGGGTCGGTGGAACGGACTGCTTGGCGGCTGTCCGAGCCGCCCAACGGCCGCTCGCTTGAACTAGGCGTCTTCTCCGGCCACAGCAGTTGCCTGGACTACGACCGCGTCGAGGCGGAGGAGACAGACGACTCTGTCCTCATACGTGCATACGTCCGTTACAACGGCGGCGACTGCACCGATGACTTCGTGACCGAGCGCGTGAAGGTAGCGCTGGACCAGCCCCTCGGCGACCGCAGACTTGACGGCTGCACCGGCCCCGCCGTGGAGTGGGACGCCTTCGACGGCGGCTCAGGCGAATGCCGCGAGCCGTTCGAGTTCTGATGTGCACCTCACGTGACCATCAGTTACGTGCCGATATGGATTGGTCACCGGCGGGCCTTGGCCGCCGACTACGGCCTAATCCCCCTCCCCAGAGACGCGCCAGTGCGGAACATGCCGGGTAGGGCGGAGGTCGACGGCGGGCGGGACACGTCACGCTCCGTAGCTGCCGCGCCCTCCCATCCTCCGTCGACTGCGGGGAAAGCAACCGCGGCAATCCTGCACACGCACCTCGCGGTGCCGAGCCAGCCACCCGATCCACGCCCGACTGACCGCCGGGGGCAACACGAGCTCGTCCCACAGAGCGATGAGCTCATCGACGTCGATGAAGTAGCGCACGTCCTCAGCGGTGCCCTCCCGCAACACCTGCTCATACACTGCGCCCGTTGCCGCCGGCCGGCCAAGTCATGCGTGGGTCGGCCTGGCTCCAGTTCACCCGCCGCGGCAACGTCACGACCCCGCTGGCCTTGCGCACCGCAGGGTCATCAACGTCGGCGGGGATCTCTGGAGGGACATCCCCGCGGAGGGCGTACGTCATAGCGCCGATGCTACCCACCCGGCACCCAGCAGGCCCCGACTGCACCCCCACCGTGGCTCCCACGCCGCGAGCTTCTTCGAATCCCGCTCGTAGCGCAGCCATCACCTCGGGCGCGGAGTACGTCCGCATGAGGGCTCAGACCGCGAGGCCGATGGGAACGATCACTGGGCATTCGCCGACCTGGACGTCCTCGTCCTCTAAAATTAAGTACAGCGCCCGCGCCTCCGCCAGGTTGTCCCGGGCCTCCTCCAACGAGGTGCCCTGCGAAGCCACGTCCACCCCGAGGCACTGGGCGACGAACCAGTCGCCGTACCTCGCGATAGCCGCGGTCAATCTCATGATCTGGAGCGCAGACCGTCGAGTCGCCTCGTGGTGGTCGAGCTTGATCACGACGTGCCGCCACTCGGGCTGGCCCCGTCGAGGAAACCTGTCACAGCTTCGCCGCGCCGCGTGCAACTCCCTTCGGACATAGACGCAAGAGCATGAGCGCGTCGGCCCGAGGAGGTCACCCGGGCGGTGAGCGAGGACCACGGACCCTACGACCTCCACCGCGACGATCGAGGCGCTGCACGCCTGCGAGATATGGGAAAGGGGCCCGCAAGTGACGGCTAGGTGCGGGGAGCATCGCCTGCCGTCAGTCCTGGATCGCACGGACGGCTTCCGCCGTCTCGGGCGCGACCTTCACGCTTCTCGTGCCTTCAGGCCCCCGGACCGTCAGCTCAGAAGCATCGCGGTCGACACCGACGATCTCGCGGGTGGTGAAGCTGTGGGTGCTCTCGTCGACGGACTCATCCGGGCGCAGCAACAGCCGCATGAGCGTCACCCGGTCACCGGCAACGGCCTCCACGGCATAGGCGGCCTCGGTACCGCTGTCAGATTCGAGGTGGCGGATACGGCGGTGGCTTGCGTGGGCAGTCGCAGCCAGAACCCTTGACTGCAGCTGCTCGGGGAGCGCTTCGATGCGGACGGTGGTCATGGTCTTCCCCTTCACTGGTCCGGACGCTATCCCTCGGAGGCAAGACCAAAACGGGCGAGGACGGCGATGACGGGCACGAACTGGCATGGAGACGTATGAGAGGTTCGCGTCGACCGACCTGCTCGCCGACGGCATCGTCGCGCGGATGCTCGCGGGCATCTCCACGCGTCGCTACCCGGTCGCGCTCGAGCCGGTCGGCGCGGCCGTGCAGGCCTCGGCAAGCGGCACGTCCAAGCCGGCGGTAGCACGCCGCTTCGTCGCGGCCACGGCCGAGAAGGTGGCCGAACTGCTAGACCGTCGGCTGGACGATCAACGCTGGTTGATCGTCCACATCGACGGGTTCGGCATGGGCGACCACCTCATGGTTGGCGCGCTGGGCGTGACCGCCGACGGCACCAGGTAGCTGTTGCCGTGCAGTGACACCGTGGCGGTCTTGGTCACGGTGCGTTGCGCGCTCCAGCGGAACGCCGCAGCCCGCACGGCGTGACGGGGGATGGCGTCAGCGGCGTGCGATGACGCGAGCAAGGACTGAGAACCCCACCACGAGAGGAACGCCGTGCAGGTAGGTGGGCAGCTCGAAGTTGAAGCTGGCGTGGACGGCGATCGGGGTCAGCATGACCACGATCCCCTCCCAGCGGCGCGCGATGCGTGACCGCAGCAGCCCGGCACCCAGGACGACCAGCCCGAGGGTGAGAAACAGCGGGCCGGTGTTGAGCCAAAGGATCGCCGGCGACTCGAAGTAGGCCGTCTGCACCGCGAAGGACGTGGCCGCATCGACCGGCTCGACCAGCGCGAAGCCGACGGCACCGTGCGCCATGTCGCTGAGGGACAGCACGGCGGCCCCCACCGCGGTGAGGATGACGCCGACCGTGGTCAACCGCGCCCCTCGGCCTCGCACGATCGGCAGGGCGCTTACCGCCGCGACGGCGACGAGCACCAGGCCGAAGCCCATGAGGACATGGGAGGCGAGCCACCGCGACGGCGCCTCGGCGATAGCGATCGATATCCCCACGTCCTCGGGCATGGCGGGGAGATGCAGCGCCATGCCCAGGGCAGCGAGGACGGCGCCGAGCACCAGTGCGATGGGGCGGGCGAGGTGAGGCCGATCCGACGAAGACCCGTTCTCGGCCGCTGTCGATGTGATCGGTGCTGGCTTGGTCGTGGTCATGTGATCCCCCCGAGGTCGACGGCACGGGCTGCTTCCGCAGACACCTTGCTCCTCCAGCCCGAACCGCGCGTCCTCCCGGGGTCGTCACTGCGGCGCCGCGGAGGTAGACCCGGTGCGCTCGTGTACGACCTGGGTATGACAGGGGTGCCGACCCGAGGAGGACGCCGGGGCCCCCGCGGCCGCTGTACCGTCATGGGGTGCTGAAGAGCTACTGGCGCGCCTACCGACCGCCGACAGTCGATGTCCTCATCGCGGCGGCGTTCATCGTGTTCGGTCAGCTGGTCACATGGTTCCGTCTCGACGGCCCGGACGGGTACGTGGGGCCACGGCCCCTCAACGCGATCCTGAACGCCCTGTTTCTGGCGGCGCTGGCGTGGCGCCGTCGGGCGCCGCTCGCGGCGGTGTGCTGGGCGGTGGGCGTCTATTTCCTGCCGACCGCCCTGGTGCCCCATGACATCACCTTCGCCGCCGGGGGCATCCCGCTCATCTTCCTGACCGCCTCGGCTGGCTACCACTGCTCCCGACGGCGTGCGGTGCTCGCCGCAGCGGTGGCGATGGCTGGCCTCGCCACCATCACGCTGACGATGCCGTACCTCCGGTCGCCCAGTGCTTTCCTGTGGAACACCCTGTTCATGCTCGTCCCCTGGTTCGGCGCCCGCGCGCTGCGCGAACGCGAGGACCGGGCGGCGACGCTCGCGGCCGCCCTGGCCACCGAGCGGGCGTCCAAGGAGGTCGCCCTCCGGGATGCCGCCAACGCCGAGCGAGCCCACATCGCGCGGGAGCTGCACGACATCGTCGCCCACAGCGTCTCGATGATGGTCATCCAGATCGGTGCCGCGCGGATGCAGCTGCAAGCAGGAGCCGGCAGCGCGCAGGAACCGCTGCTCGACGCCGAGGACGTGGGCAGGCAGACGTTGGACGACCTGCGCCGGCTGCTCGGGGTGCTGCGCGCAGATGAGCCCGATGCCAGGGACCCCGGCGACGACTCGGTCACGGGCGCCCAACCACCCCAGCCGGGGCTGACCCAGGTCGAAGCGATGCTGCCTCCGCTCCGCGCCGCCGGGCTGGACGTCGAGATGGAGGTGGACGGCGAGCCTGTCCCGCTGCCCGCCGCGCTGGACCTGACCTGCTTCCGGATCATCCAGGAGGCGTTGACCAACACGCTCAAGCACGGCGGGGCGACGCGGGCGTCGGTGCAGCTGCGCTACACACCCGACGCGCTGCTTATCGCCGTCGCCGACGACGGGACAGCCGCCCCGCCGGTCGACCGTGTCGGTCATGGCCTCGTGGGGATCGGCGAGCGCGTGGCGCTGTTCGGCGGAACGGCCAAGGCTGGGCCGGGCCGGGGCGGTGGCTGGCGCGTCCACGTCGAGCTGCCCCTGCCGGCTCCGACTGCGCATGACCTGCGGGCGGCGATCCCGTCGTCTTGATCCGCGTCCTCATCGCCGACGACCAGGCGCTGGTGCGCGGGGGACTGGGCATGATCCTGTCGGCGCAACCGGACATCGACGTGGTCGGCATGGCCGAGAACGGTGCGCAGGCGGTGAGGCTGGTGGCAGAGCTCGCGCCCGACGTGGTGCTCATGGATGTCCGCATGCCGGTGATGGACGGCCTGGAGGCGACCCGTCGCATGCTCTCCCCTCCTTCGACCCGCACCAAGGTCGTCATGCTCACGACGTTCGACCTGGACGAGTACGTCTACGCCGCCCTCGTCGCCGGCGCCTCGGGGTTCCTCCTCAAAGAGACCCGCCCGGAGGTGCTCGCCGACGCGGTGCGCACCGTGGCGGGCGGTGAGGCTCTCCTCGCCCCCACTGTCCTTCGCCGCCTCGTCGATCAGCACGCGAGGGCCGCCGCGCCCCCTGACAACGAGCGCTTCTCCGCGTTGACCGATCGGGAGGTTGAGGTGCTGCGCCTGATCGGCCGCGGGCAGAGCAACGCTGATATCGCGCAAGCCCTGTGGGTGGCGGAGAGCACGGTCAAGACCCACGTCACGCGCATCTTCAGGAAGCTCGATCTCCGCGATCGCGCCCAAGCCGTCGTACTGGCCTACGAGACCGGCCTGCTCAAGGCCGGCGATCCCGACTGACCGTCCCTGCCGCCACCTTCAGCGCTAGGTGCCCGGCGGCATCGCCGTTGCGGTCCTTGGCCAGTGGGATCACGAGACGACCCTGGTGTATCGGCTGGCTCCGAGGTGGAACGGCCCGTCAAGAGAACCTGCTGCCTTGACTTGAGACGGGTTTGCATAGAGCCCTCCTGTAGCGGAGGGTTGTCGTGTGCGGATGGTCAGCGGCCTGGTTGCTTCTTAGCGGGAGGCCGGCTGTTATCCCGTTGTAGAGGTGGTCTCGTCACTGCCCAGCACACCAGCCCGGCCCCCCGATGCTCGGGAAGCCGGACTGGGC
The DNA here is from genome assembly GCA_035540635.1 of Egibacteraceae bacterium. Taxonomy (NCBI): domain Bacteria; kingdom Bacillati; phylum Actinomycetota; class Nitriliruptoria; order Egibacterales; family Egibacteraceae; species Egibacteraceae bacterium. The sequence continues at coordinate 14,457 of DATLGH010000003.1, forward strand.
GGTAGTGCGCTATGTCCCCGCGCGTTGGCGGAAGGCCGTGAACTGCAGGTCCTGGCACTGGCCCTCGTTGGGCTGTCCGGGGTGGCACCCGCCGTTGAAGGTATGGATCTGCTCCTCGACCATGCCGGGGATGAGCGGGCCGTGGGTGCGCACGACCGCGTGGATCTCCGCCTGCGTCGGGTTGGTCAGTCCCGGACCGAACAACGCCTCGCTGTCGTCGCCTGTGCGCAGGCGAGCGCCGAAGCCGGCGCGCCCCGAGCCGCCGACCACGTTGCCGGCCGCGTACAGCACCGACGCGTCCACACCAGAGGCGAACAGGTCGCCGGGGCCGCACTCGAACGCAGGGTCGAACGGGTCGGTGCAGTGCTGCGGATGGTTGAACACCACCCACCAGATGGTGTACGCCCCGCGGTCCAGCTCGGCGGTGCGCAAGCTCATCGTCGCGCCCGCAGCATTGGTCACCAGCGAGGCTGCCGACGACGACACCGCCTGCCCGTCGGAGAAGCGGAAGAAGACGTTGTCGCTGCGAGCGCCGGCGGCAACCGGACCCGCGAGCGCGGCGAGCAGGAGCGCGAGCACAAGAACGACGGTGCTCAACGTCCTGGCAGTCGCCCTCACCGGGTTCATGGCCGCACCGCCTCGTCGACCGCCATGCCGAGCAGCTGCTCGTCCGACAGCTCCAAGTCGGGGTGGGCCTCCTGGATGTGCTGGCGGGCGCCCGCGAGCAGCTCCGCGTCGGTGTCGCCGCGGATCACCACGCCCTCGTCACAGTTGATCACCTTGCTCATCGCCTTCTCCTTGACTCGACTGGCCCCGGCACGGTGCCGGTGACGCTGCAAGGAGGGTGAGCGGTGCCGATTAGGCCGCGGCTGGTTGGAGGTTGGCGCCGGGTTGGGTGGCGCCTCGGCAGTCGACGGGGCTTGATGGGTCGCCTACCCGCGGAGCAGGGCGAGGTAGACCGCCTCGGTCTGGGCCGACGGGGAGGCACCCAGTTCGTCGGCGAGCACCTGCCGACAGCGCTCATACAGCCGCAGGGCCTCCGCCCGGCTGCCCGCCGCCGCCAACGCGCGCATGTACCGCTGGTAGGTCGCTTCCCGCAGCGGATCGAGCGCCAGCGCATCCTCGGCCGCACGCACCGCTTCCGCCAGCTCCCCGGTGAGGGTGTTGCACTCCACGACACAGTCCAGCACCCGCAGCCGCAAGGCCTGCAGCCGCGCCCGAAATCCCCTCGCCCACGGGCCGTCCTCGCCGACCAGGAACGGACGGCGGGTGATGTGATAGCCGACATACGTCCAGCCGTACGCCCGGCGTGGATCACCCGCGGCGAGCGCGACCTCGGCCGCGTGAACCGCCTCGCCGGCGGCCTCCACGTCCACCCACGCCCCACCCGGCAGGCGCAGCTGGTAGCAACCGAACCCATACGCCAGCGCGTTCGATGCCAGCCCCGCCCCCTCAAGCGTACGGCGCAGCTTGCTCAGCAGCGCCCGCAGCCCCTTGTCCCACGCGGCCGGCAGGTGCTCGCCCCACAGCTCCTCGGCCAGTTCGTCGCGCGACACCGCCCGATCACGCTCGGCGATGAGCAGAGCCAAGGCCAGCCGGCCCTGCCGACCCGGCAGATCCGCCTCGTCGACCAGAACCGGCCCGGCCTCAACACGCACCCGCCCGGTGAGGTACACCCGTACCGGCGCTCCCGGCCCTCCCACGGTGCGCTCCCAACCGCCAGCCAACCACCGGATGCCAGTATCCCACCCCGGACGATCAAGGAGACCCACATGACCAAGGTGATCCGCTGCGACTGCGGCTACGTCGCCCGGGGCGACAGCGACGACCAGCTCGTGTCCGTCGCCCAACGACACGCCCGTGAGGTGCACGGCATGGAGCTCAGCCCCGAACAGGTGCTCGCCATGGCCGAACCCGCATGACCCGATGGTCCATTGCTCCTCGCCGAACGTCTCACCCGCCGGGTGGCCTCAGCCGGTCGGCGCCTCGATCGTCCACGCGGCGACCTGGTCAATGCGCACCCGCCAGCTGCCCGCCTGACGGGTCCCCGTGCCACCCACCGTCACCGTGGCCTCCTTGAGGTGCAGCCAGGCCGACTCGGGCGCGTCGGTGTCCAACTCCGGAGTGGTCTGTGCACGGTCCTGCACGTACTCGCCCGCGAACTGCTCGAAGGCGTCCTGGAGCAGCGCGCCGACGCTCTCCGCGCCGCCGCCCTGGCGCGCGGCCAGGCGCCGGAACGCGTCCGCGTGATCGTTGAAGAACTCCCATCCGCCCACGACCCGGCCGGAGATCAGCGCACCGCCCGCGACCAGCGTCACGGTAACCACGTCGAGGTCCGCGCGATCGGACAGCTGCGCCAGCAGGGCGAGAGGGCCGTACCCAGCCGCGTGGCCGACGGCAGTGCCTTCTGCGGGGTTGTCATCCACGGTTCGTTCCTTCGACGGCGATCGGTCCGCTAGCGATGCTGCCCCGGTGTCCGGCCGTCCACTCCTTGAACCCCAGTGGAACCGGACGGTCTGACTCCTGCCGAGGGGGTGCACCGCACTGCTCGCGGTGACCGCCGGCCGCAAAAGAGGACCCATCCCAGCCCTGCCCGTGCGGGCCCCCATGGTGGCCGGCCATGGGATAACCGCCTCGCCCCGGTGGTGCAAGCGGCGGTCGTAACCCTCGGGGAGCCGCCGGTATCGGTTGCCACCATCGAGGCCCGAGGCGGCTCCCGCTGATCCTCATGACCGGCGAGCGCGAGTCGAGGTCAGCGACGGCGATGGCACCACCCGCGCCCTAAACTGTCAGCGAGGTCTGGCCCCGCCTCCTCGAAGCCGAAGGCAGTCGGTCACCCGCGTGATCGGTGACCTCCGGGAACGCTGGCTCGTGTCCACCGCCTACCGGCGCATCATCCTCGATGACACGGAGGGATTGCAGCAGTTCACCGGACCATCGTTGCCGGCACCGCCTCCCTGACGCGGTTCGCCGAACCCCGGTCCGCTCACACCAGTGACCGAGCGTTGGCGCGCGCCCGTTTGGCGAACAGGCTCGCTGCCGCCCCCATCACCTTCCCGGCGTCACCGGTCGCCATGAGCGCGACGAAGGCGTCCTTCTTCTCCGACGACGTGCCTGTCCGCAGATCCGAGACGATCTCCTTGGTGACTCCACGGTTGGCCTTGATGGTGATGGTGCTCTTCGGCGAGCGTATCCATTCCCCGAGCGTCCTCAGCAGCGTGTGGTCGTTCAGTGACGACACCATCAGGTCCAGCATGTCCGCACTGTTTCGATAGGTCTCCAGGAAACCGACGAAGGCCTCCTTCGTCCCCACGGCGGGGAACTCACTGGTGTCGAGGAACTGGCCCAGAGCGATGGCGTTCTTGGGGTCGGGCATCTGGAAGGGCCCCCAGGGGGTTGCCTTGATCACCTGCGGGTTCGTCGGGCGTTTCAGCGACATTGTCCGCGCGGGAGCCCCGGCCGGCAGCCCCATCGCCGTGTTCGCCGCCGTGTTGGCCGCCGTGATCACGACGTTGCTCTGCCCGCCGCCGATGTCATTGCCCGCGGCATCGAGCTTGTTCCAAGTCATGGTGATGGAGTCGGCCGGACCGCTCGCCGGGTGGTTGACGTCCGCCCGGTAGTAGATGTAGTGGCCATCGGCGACGGCCTCCTTCATCTTGCCCTCTACCTGCGTCTCCATGAGGGTGTTCGCGGTCCCCGGGAACGCGAAGAGGTTCTGCTGCTCACCGGGTCCCCCGAGCTGGTCGTTGACGATGTGCGCAGCGACATGCCCGTGCGGCACCCAGCCCCGGATGTTGCCGGCAATGATGTTGTTCTGCGCTGCCGTGGGGCTGCTCGGCTGGCTCCCGTACGGATGGTCCGGCCCTATGACACCTTGAACACCGGCGCCCTCGGGGTTCATCGTCCCCGATGGGTGCGCTCCCGGCGTACGGAGGGGCAGGTACGTCAGCTTCGTGTGCCACAGCGCGTTGTTGACCTTTGACCCGAAGCCGCCAAGCGTGTTCGCGCCGATCGCCGCGCGCACCGTCGTGTCCGGCCGGGGCGCTGCGGCGCCGAAGAACAACGCGGGGTTGATCGACGTGCGCTGGACGGTGCGGTTGCCCAGGACGGTCGCCACAGCGCGGTTGCCTGCCGCGCGCTGGAGGCGCAGGACGAGGTCGAAGGCCCCGCCGCCCGACGTCGACGTCGGCGGCCGCTCTGTCCTGCCCCTGCCCTGCTCGACCCGACGCCGATCGCCGCTGACCTTCTCCCGCACGGGTGGCTCCCTCCATGAGCACGGCGGTGAGCGCCTGCGTCCCGGCCCTTCGTGGAAACCTCCGGGCGTGTGCCAGCGTTCGCGCGGCCCACGGCCGCGTCTGCGTCCAACAGGCAGCCCTTCGAGCCGAAAAGCGTGCCCCATCGGGCGCTGCGGGGCGGTGAGCCGTCGGCGAGGGGCACGTCGCCGGCCGCGTCTACGCGGTGGAGACGGTGCCGGAGCTCGTCGTCATCGAGGTGGAGAACCAGGCGAACGACGACTTCGCAGCACTGCGCGCTGTCGACCTTTCGCCGAGGCCGACGTGGTCGACGTCCTCGAAGGGGTGGCGCGCCGACAAGCGCCAGGCTGGGGACCCGGCGGGCCTCGCGCAGGGCACTTTCGGCTTGCCCCTGCCGGGCAGCGCGACGCTACAGTTCACCACCGCGATGGCGGGACGCTCGCCCCGGCGGCGCCGGCCCATGCTGCCGGTCCCCCGGCTGCGACGCGCGCCACCGCTCTCTGCCGTGCGCACTCAGAACAGCGTGTAGATGAAGGACCCCGCGGCAGTCGTCGTGAGCACGAGCAGGGCGCCCACGAGGAGGAGGATGAGCAGCACCGGCGTGAGCCACCACTTGCGGTTGGCGCGCGCGAACCGCCAGAACTCGCCGAGGAAGGACGCCTGCCGCTCAGTCGCGGCGTCGTCCAGCCGCTGTTCACGGTCACTCATCGAGAAGCCTCCTCAGTACTGGCGGAAGTAGCTCGCCACATCCGGCTCACGGTCACGGGATACCCAGTACGTGCGGGCGGCGGGGTCCCACCGTCGCTGAAGGGGATCGATGCGCAGGACCCGCATGAGCAACGCGATCGGAGCCATCACGATGAGGTGGACGGCGGACAGGATCACGTGCGTCATGAGCCAGCCGAGCGGATACGTGCCCCGCATCCACCCCATGTAGATCGGCCGGCGCCATGCGGGCACGGCGACGAACGCGAGCGTGGCGACCCCACCGACCACCCAGACCCCCCGCCCCGCCCCGGGCAACCCGCTGAACCTCGTCACGAGGCCGCCGAGGACTGCCGTGAAGACGGGCAGGAGGGCGCCGAAGACGACGAAGTCGCGGCGGGTGGGCTCCTTCACGATCGCGTGCATGACGGTCCTAGTCCGGGGTGAACTGGGCGAGGTAGTCCTCCCGGCGCACCGTTGCTCCGGCCTGCTCCTCCTTGCGCAGCAGGCAGTCCTCCACGACGAGGACGTCCATGTCGGTGGCCATGAAACAGCGGTACGCCTCCGCCGGGGTGCAGACGATCGGCTCGCCGCGGACGTTGAACGACGTGTTGATGAGCACGGGGCATCCGGTGCGCTCGTGGAAGGCCTCGAGCAGCCGGTGGTAGCGCCCGAAGCGCTCGTCGACCGTCTGCAGGCGTGCGGAGTAGTCGACGTGGGTGACCGCGGGGATCTCCGAGCGCGGGACGCGGAGCATGTCGAGGCCCCGCTCGTGCCCGCTGACCGGCAGCCGGCGCGACGCGCTGACGGGGGCCACGAGGAGCATGTACGGGCTGTCGACCCCGCCCGGAAGGTCGAACCACTCCCCCGCCTGATCGGCGAGCACGGACGGGGCGAACGGGCGGAAGGACTCGCGGAACTTGATCTTGACATTCATGAGGGACTGCATCTGCGGGTTGCGGGGGTCGCCGAGGATGCTCCGCGACCCGAGCGCGCGCGGACCGTACTCCATCCGGCCCTGGAACCATCCGACGACGTTGCCGTCGGCGAGGAGTGCCGCGACCTGGGCGCACAGGGACTCCTCCTCGCCGACGATGTGGTATGCGGCACCCGCCCCGCCGAGGGCGGCGCGGACATCGGCGGGCGGGAACGCGGGGCCGAGCAGCGATCCCTCCTGGGCGTCGGGCTGCTGCGCGACCCTGGGCTTGTCGCACAGCTGGTGCCAGATGAGCAGCGCGACGCCGAGCGCCCCGCCGGCGTCGCCCGCGGCGGGCTGGACCCACAGGCGCTGGAAGGGAGTCTGCTCGAGGATGCGGCTGTTGCCCACGCAGTTGAGTGCCACACCGCCGGCCATGCAGAGGTCGGTGAGGCCGGTGCGCTGGTGGAGGTGGTGCGCGCAGCGGACCATGACCTCCTCGGTGACCGCCTGGATCGACGCGGCGAGGTCCATGTGGCGCTGCGTGAGCTCCGCCTCGGGCTTGCGCGGCGGACCACCGAGCAGCGCGTGGAACCGCGGTCCGGTCATCGTCAACCCGTGGCCGTAGGAGAAGTAGCGCATGTCGAGACGGAACGACCCGTCCTCCTTGAGGTCGATCAGGCGGTCGCGGATCACGTCGGCGTAGATCGGCTCCCCGTAGGGGGCGAGGCCCATGAGCTTGTACTCGCCGGAGTTGACCTTGAAGCCGCAGTAGGCGGTGAACGCCGAGTAGAGCAGGCCGAGCGAGTGGGGGAAGCGCAGTTCGGCGTCGAGGGTGATCTGGTTGCCGCGACCCACGCCGAGAGTCGTCGTCGCCCACTCCCCCACGCCGTCGAGCGTGAGGATGGCCGCCTCGTCGAACGGCGAGGGGAAGAACGCGCTGGCGGCGTGCGACTCGTGATGCTCCGCGAAGATGAACCGTCGCCGGTAGTCCCCGCCGAGACCCTGGCGGAGCTCCCGGGCCAGGTGGAGCTTCTGCTTCAGCCACAACGGCGCCGCCTGGAGGAAGGACGCCAGTCCGGCGGGCGCGTAGGAGAGGTAGCTCTCGAGCAGACGGTCGAACTTCGCGAAGGGCTTGTCGTAGAAGCCGACGTAGTCGAGGTCGGCCGGTGTGGTCCCGGACTCGCGCAGGCAGTAGTCGATGGCGTGCTGCGGGAAGCCGTAGTCGTGCTTGCGCCGGGTGAACCGCTCCTCCTGCGCCGCGGCCACGATCCGCCCGTCGACCACGACCGCCGCAGCCGCGTCGTGGTAGTAGGCGGACACGCCGAGGATCGCCGTCATGGCAGGTCCAGCCGGTCGGCGAGCAGCGCGGCAACCCGGTCGTGACCCGCGGGGTTCAGGTGGCCGTCGTTCGCGAAGCGAAAGGCCGTCTGGTCCGCGCCGATCGCGTCGTCGACGAGCACCACGGCGATGCCGTCCCGGGCGAACGCCGGCCCGTCGAGCGCGGCGAGGTCGGCGGCGTTGCCGAGGAGCACGAACGAGGCCCCGTCTTCCCGCACCCCCCGGGCGAGCGTACGGATCAGCGCCGACGTGAGCCGGTGCGCCGAGTCGAGCGGGGGGCTCACCTGCGGTTGCGCCGTCTCGCCGGGCGGCGGAGGGGCCGGCGGGGCGGCGTCGTCCGACGGCCCCTCCACCGACGGCCCGCCCTCTTCGGGAGGCGGCGGGATGTAGGTCTCCTGCCGGTCGCTCGTCCCGAGCCGGTTGAGCTGCCAGATGAGCCGGGGGTTGGTCTGCAGCCGGGCGGTCACGAAGGACAGGACCGCGGAGTGGTCGGTGAGGCGCGTCTGCACCAAGCACAGCGTCCGCGCCCGCATCCCGTCGACGCGTTGGACCTTGTAGGACTCGTCGAGCCGGTAGAGCGAGCAGAACGGGTAGTCCGGCACTGGGGCGCCGACGAGGTCGAGCGACCCGTCGTCGGCGAGCGCGAACGCCGGCTTGCCGAAGGGCCGGCGCATCCGGTGCAACGTCGTGTCGTCCTCCGGGTCGTTCGCGCTGGCGTGGAAGACCACGACGTCAGGGCGCAGGCGGCGCAGGCGCTCGGTGTAGAGCAGGTACGCCTGGTCGGTGCCGTACCCGCGCACCCCACCGTTCACGACCTCGACGGCGCGTCCGGCGCGTTCGGTCAGGCGTCCGGCGGCCAGCCCGGCGTAGCTCTGCGCCTCGTCGACCTCGAATGCGGCCGCCTGGGAGTCGCCGAGCACGAGGACGCGTCCGCCCGGTGGGGGGCGCCCGGCGACCTCGGAGCCTCGCAGTCCCAGGGAGTTGATCCGCACGTCCGCGCGGAAGGCGACGGGGAACGGGCGGGGGCCCACGTAGGTGCCGGCGGCGCCCGGCTCGAGGGACCAGCCGAGCAGGGGGTCGCGCTGCCAGAAGATCTCCGGCTTCGAGTAGACGGCGTAGATCGGCTCGTAGCCGGCGATCCGGAAACCTGCCTCGAGCACGGCGACGCACAAGGCGCTGGCGAGCACGACCACGAGCAGCCGGTACAGCCAGGGGTGGCGGAACCCCGCGGGGGGCGCATCCCCGGGCGTGCCGGGAGCCGACGCAACCTCCTCGCCGTCGTCGACCGGGCTCCCCGGGGGGCCGTCGGGCCGAGCCGTCCTCATGAGACTCCTGTTCGGCGAGGCTGCCGAGGGTGCGTGTTCGGGGAGGCGGCGCGGGACGCCGTGTGGCGATTCTGCCACCGGTAGAGGGGCGCTTCCAGGCAGCAGGCGTACCCCGCTGGCTGCGCTGCCGCCGGACTTGCTCGCGTCGTCGGGGAACCCGCCGTTGTCCACCGCCTGCCGGACGTGCTCCGGCTCGGTGGCGGGGAGACTCAGGTGGTACGGGCGGCCACTCGGTCGAGGGCCCGGCGCGTGCGCGTCACCCGCGGGCGAGGGACGCGTCGTCCCGACGCGCGAGAGCGCGCAGCAGCGCGCACACCTGGGCGGGGCTCGCGAGGGCGTACCGGGCGGCGGTGGCACGCTCGTCGTCCTCGCCCCGCACGACGATGCCGATGCCGCGCCCGGCGAGCGCGGCGAACGCGTCCTCGTCGGTGACGTCGTCGCCGACGTAGACGGGGACGACGTCGGCTCGGTCCAGGCCCAGGCTGGCGAGCAGCCAGAGCAACGCTCTGCCCTTGTCCCAGTCCACCGCGGGTCGCAGCTCGAAGATCTTCTTGCCTCCCGTCTTGCGCAGGGCGCCGGAGGCGCTGGCCGCGGCCCGGTCCACAGCGCGCTCGATCGCTCCGAGGTCCTCGGGGCGGGCGCGGCGGAAGTGCACCGCTACGGCGAAGCGCTTGCGCTCGACGGTGGCGCCGGGTACCCCGGCGAGGGTGCCCTCGAGGTCCGCCTGAGCGCGGTCGAGTGCCGGCAGTGACTCGGGCGCCAGCTCGTGGCGCCCCCCGTCCGGCCTGACGATGTCGAAACCGTGGCTGCCGGCGTAGCCGATGCCGTCGACCGCGACCATGGAGCGCACGTCGGCGAGGTCGCGGCCGCTCACGATCGCCACCGGCACCGCTGCCGCGAGGTCACGCACGGCCGCTCGGGTGTCCTCGGGAAGCGTCGCGTTGCGGGGGTCCTCGACGATCGGGGTCAGGGTGCCGTCGTAGTCGAGGAACACCGCCGGTGTCCGGCCCGCGAGGCTGGCCGCGAGCCGGCCTGACTCTTCGACCGCCGGTGGCAGATCGCGGATCCTTGTCGTCACGGTGTCGGGTCACATCCGGGCGGTCCGCTGGGGGCTGCGCAGCTCGGCGACCTCCAGCAAGCGCGCGACGTCGGTCGGTGAGACGATGCCGACCACCCGGCCGTCCTCCACCACGAGCGCCCGTCCGTCGGCGCCCGCGGACATGCGCGGCAACAAATCGGCGAGGGGTTCGTCGGGCCGGGCGAGCGGGATGTCGTCCACCGGACACGCGATATCGCCGGTCGTCGTCGTGACGCGCTCCTGCCAGGGCACCTGCTTCACGCGGTTCAACGTCACGAGACCGGCAGCCCGTCCGTCCGCCTCCATGAGCGGGAACGCGGTGAAGTGGTGGTGGAAGAGGTAGCGGTCGATGAACTCCTGCACGCTCAGCGACCCGGGGACCGCGACCGGATCCGGCGACATGACGTCGCCCACACGGATGTCGCCCAGGGTCCCCCTCATCCGGGCGTGCTCCTCCTCCGCCGACGCGGCGTTGACGAGGAACCAGCCGATCAGCACGAGCCAGAGCCCGCCGAGGCCAGCGCCGGCGACGAACTCGAGCAGCCCGAGGGCGATGAGCACGAAGCCGAACGTCCGGCCCGCCCGGGAGGCGGTGATCGCCGACCCCACCCGGTCCCCCCTGCGGTGCCACAGGTAGGCGCGCAGGATGCGTCCGCCGTCGAGCGGTGCGGCCGGGACGAGGTTGAACACCGCGAGGATGACGTTGATGACGGCGAGCCACCCGAGGACCCCGACGACGAGGCCCGGCGCCCCGGCCCCGCTCGCAGCCGTCGTGAGGAGGAAGAACAGGCCTCCGAGTCCGATGCTCACGAGCGGTCCGACGCCGGCGATGCGGAACTCCGCCCCGGGGTCGGCCGCCTCCCCGCCGAGCCGGGCCACGCCGCCGAACAGCCAGAGCGTGATGCCGTCCACCTCGAGGCCATTGCGGATGGCGACGAGCGCGTGCGCGATCTCGTGGGCGAGGAGCGAGCCGAGGAAGACGACCGCCGCGACGAGCCCGGCCACGACGTAGGCGGCGGTCGTCTCGTCGGGGAACTGCGCGGGGAACCGCCCGGCGGCGAGCCCGAACGCGATGAGGAAGAAGATGACGAGGACGCTCCAGTTGATCCCGACGCGGACGCCTGCGATCTCGCCGATCCGGAGACTCTCGTTCACTGGCGGCTCTCCTGTCGTGCAGCTCAGCACCCGCGTACGAGTCGCTCGGGTGTGCGAGCCGAGTACCCGGCCCCAGCACCGCACAACCCTGTGCACCACGCATTCTCGACGTGTCAGGCGCGCGCTCCTCGGGCAGTATGTTCCTACCTCCGCACAACGAAGTTCTTTGCGGACGAAATGGGAGGTTCGCTCGATGCCTGAGGTGGCTGACTGGCAGCAGCGCCTGGAGGACGAGGAGGAGCCGGTCTACCCCATCGGCGTGGTCGCGGACCTGCTCAACGTGAGCGTGCAGGTCGTGCGTCGCTACGACGAGGAGGACATGGTCGCCCCGGACCGGTCGCAGGGGGGCCAGCGCCGCTATTCCCGGCGGGACATCGCCCGCCTCGCCCACATCCTCCAGCTGTCCGAGGAGGGCATCTCGACGGCGGGCATACGGCGGATCCTCGCCCTGGAGAGCGAGCTCGCGTCCGCCCGTGAGGCGCAGGCCAACGGTCGCAAGCGAGCCCGGTCGGACTAGCGCGCCGCCTGCGACCACTGCGCCGGGCCGGTCACCGACACCGCCTGGACGGCGAAGCGAAGCCACCCGGGCCCAGGGCGAAACCCTGGAGGGTCCGGGTGGCTCGGAAGCGGGGCGCGCGCGGCGCGAGCGCACCGGTCGGTTGGGTCAGCTCGCGGTCCCGGCCTCGACGGCCTGACGCTCGCCGTCGCCCGTGCCGATCTGGACCTTGTGCGGCTTTGCCTGCTCGGCCACGGGGATGACGACCCGGAGCACACCATCGTCGTAGGTCGCGGAGATGTGCTCGGCGTCGAGGCCCTGGCCCAGGAACAGCTGCCGGGTCACGGTGCCCTGCGGGCGCTCGGCGATGATGACGTCGGCACCGTCGCCATAGCGGGCGGCCCGCTCGGCCGAGACCTGCAGGACGTTGCGCTCCACCGTCACGTCGATCGAGTCGCGGTCGACGCCAGGGAGGTCGAACTCGGCGACGAACTCGTCGTCACGGCGGTAGGCGTCCATGGCGAGATAGCTGGACCGGGTGCCGCCCCAGTTCTGGCGGAGCAGCTGGTCGACTTCACGGAACGGGTCGAAGCGCATGAGCATAACCATCACCTCCCGACGGTCGTTGTCGTGGTCTTGTGCCCCGCACTGTACCCGATTTTCCAGGTAATATGCCTGTCGGTACATAGGTTGTCTCTCGATCTGCCGTGCCATCTGCGCGAATGGACGGTAGGTTTCATATGGCTTCCAGCGGAGGAACACTGCTTGCGGTGTGCGCGAGCGCGCCAGACTGCGCGGGCCTGCGCCGAGCGCAGGCTGAGGGATACGAGGGAGGAGGAAGGGCCGGATGAGAAGGGAGCACCACCTGCGCGGTGACCGGCACGCGACCTCGCCGGCCGCGTCGGGGCCGTCGGCGGACAAGCCGACAGGTCCAGCGCCGCCCCCGCCGCCCGCCTGGCGCGACTGGCTGTTGCCCGTCGGGATGCTGCTCAGCCTGCTCCTGCTTTTCCGCCCCATGGTGGAGGAGCCGGCCACCGAGCTGTCCTACAGCGAGTTCCTTGCCGCGGTGGACGCGGGTGAGGTCGCCCACGTGACGATCGGCGCCGAGGGGCAGACCGAGGGCGAGCTCGCCGACAGTACGGCGTTCACCACGGCGATCCCGGTGCAGCTGAGCGGCGATGCGCTGCTCGCACGGCTGGAGCAGCAGGGGGTGGACGTCGAGGCCGTGCCGCCGCGCATGACGCTCGGAGGGGTCCTGTTCGCCTTCGCCCCGTTCCTGCTGCTGCTCGCGGTCTTCCTCTACCTCGGCCGCCGTGCCAGCGGCCAGTTCGCCGGCTTGACGGGGATCGGCGCGTCCAGGGCCAAGGTGTTCGACAGCGACCGCCCGAAGACGACCTTCGCCGATGTCGCCGGCTATGAGGGCGTGAAGCGCGAGGTCGCCGAGGTCGTCGACTTCCTCCGCGAGCCCGACCGCTTCCGGCGTGCGGGCGCCATCGCGCCGCGGGGCATCCTCATGGCGGGTCCGCCCGGCACCGGCAAGACGCTGCTCGCGCGGGCCGTCGCCGGGGAGGCGCACGTGCCGTTCCTGTCCGTCACCGGGTCGAGCTTCGTCGAGATGTTCGTCGGCGTCGGTGCCGCCCGCGTCCGCGACCTGTTCGCCGAAGCGCGCAAGCGCGCCCCGGCGATCATCTTCGTCGACGAGATCGACGCCATCGGCCAGCGCCGCAGCGGTGGCGGCGCGATGGTGTCGAACGACGAGCGCGAGCAGACGCTCAACCAGCTCCTTGCAGAGATGGACGGCTTCGACCCGGCGGAAGGCATCGTGGTCCTCGCGGCCACCAACCGGCCGGAGTCGCTCGATCCGGCGCTTCTCCGACCGGGCCGGTTCGACCGGCGGGTGACCGTGCCGCTGCCCACGCAGGTCGAGCGGCGCGCGATCCTCGGCGTACACTGCCGGGGCAAGCGCCTCGCCGACGACGTCGACCTCGACGTCATCGCGCGGGGCACGCCGGGTTTCTCCGGCGCCGACCTCGCCAACCTCGTGAACGAGGCCGCGATCTTCGCGGTGCGCGCGGGCCGCGAGCGCATCACCGCTCAGGACTTCGACGACGCCCGCGACCGGATCATCATCGGCCGCCGCGAGGGATCCAACGTCCTGCTGCCCGACGAGAAGCGGGCGGTCGCGGTGCACGAGGCGGGCCACGCGCTCGTCGCGGCGCTCTGCCCGCACGCCGACCCCGTCGCGAAGGTAACGATCCTTCCCGCCGGTGAGGCGCTCGGGGTGACCCACCAGCTGCCCGTCGACGAGCGCCATCTCTACAGCGAGAGCTACCTGCACGACTCGCTGGCCGTCCGACTCGGCGGCCGAGCCGCGGAGCTCCTGGTCCTCGGGGAAGGGTCGACCGGAGCGGCGAACGACCTTGCCGGAGCCACGCAGCTCGCGACGCGCATGGTCCGGGAGTTCGGCCTGTCTCCAGCGCTTGGACCCGTCGGCTACGGCGAGCAGGGGCCGATGTACCTCGGCGGCCAGGAGGTCCGTCATCGGTCGTGGGCCGAGGAGACCCAGCGGGTGATCGACACGGAGGTCGCCCGCCTGCTCCGGGGCGCCGAGCAGCGTGCCCTCGAGCTGCTCCAGGCCCACCGGGCCGAGCTCGACGAGCTCACCGCCCTGCTGCTCGACCACGAGACGGTCGACGGTGACACGGTCTACGCGGTCGTCCGCCGGCACGAGTCCGGGTCGCGTGAGCCGACCACGGCCCCGCCGTCGGCTGCACCTGCCCCCGCGGGGGCATGAGCGCCGACCGCGCCGGCCGCGCGGGGCAGCCGCCGGTGCAGCGGCACCCCGGCGACGTGCTGCGTCTGACCCTCGGCAGCGTGGTGTTCACGGTCGTCACCCTCATGGCCGTGCGCGGCGGCGTCGGTCGCCTCGAGGCCGCGGTCTTCCGGCTCGTCAACGACCTGCCCGCAGCGCTCGGCCCCCCGCTCGGGGCGATCATGCAGGCCGGGTCGCTCGCCGCGGTGCCCGTGAGCGCCGCCGCGGCGCTCGCCGCACGTCGGCAGCGGCTGGCGACAGATCTCGCGGTGGGCGGCGTGGCGGCCTGGCTCCTCGGGAAGGGTGCGAAGGCGCTCGTGCGCCGGGAGCGGCCCGACGACCTCGTCGGGGAGGTCCTCATCCGGGGAGCCGAGCAGACCGGTCTCGGGTTCCCGTCAGGTCACGCAACGGTCGCCGCGGCGCTCGCCGCCGTCGCGGGCCCCCACCTCAGCCGACCCGCACGCCGCGCGGCATGGGGCGTCGTCGGTACCGTCGCGCTCGCTCGCGTGTTCGTCGGCGCGCACCTGCCCCTCGACATCGTCGGTGGGACCGCACTCGGATGGACGATCGGGGCGGCGGTGCACCTCACCCGCGGGGCACCCGCACGCCGGCCCGGCGTCGTCGACGTCATGACCGCGCTCACCGCCTTCGGCCTGCGCCCCGTCGACGTCCGCCCCGTGCACGCCGACGCCCGGGGCTCGACGCCGTTCGTGGCCGCCACCGAGGACCGGCGGGACCTGTTCGTCAAGGTCGTCGGGCGAACGCAGCGCGACGCCGACCTGCTGTTCAAGCTCTACCGTTTCCTCGCCTTCCGCGACGTCCACGACGAGGCGCCGTTCGCCACCCCGAAACAGCAGGTGGAGCACGAGGCGTACGTGGCACTCCTCGCCGCGCGCAGCGGAGCCAACGTGCCCGGAGTGCTGCTCGCCGCGACGGCACCCGACCGGTCGGGCGTGCTCGTCACCGAGCGGGTCCACGCCCGCGGCCTCGACGAGCTCGACCCCGCCGAGATCGACGAGGGCCTGCTCGACCGCACCTGGAACGAGGTGGCACGGCTGCACGCGAGCCGCATCGCCCACCGCGACCTGCGCCCCGGCAACATCCTGGTCGACGACGAGGGTCGTCCCTGGCTGGTCGACTTCGGGTTCGCGGCCGGGGCGGCGAGCCTCCCTCAGCTCGCGGGCGACGTCGCCGAGCTCCTGGCGGCCACCGCGGCCCGCGTCGGTGCGGCGCGTGCGGTGCGTCCCGCCGCGGAGGCCCTCGGCCCCGACCGGCTGCGCGACGCGGTGCCGCTGCTCCAGCCCCTCGCCCTCTCGAGCGTCACCCGCGCCGAGGTGCGCCGCTGCCCCGGGCTGCTCGACGACCTCCGGACCGAGATCGCCCACCGCACCGGCGACCCCGTGCCGGTGCCCCAGCCGCTCACCCGCCTCAGGGTCAGCCGGCGCACCGTTGCCGTCCTCGCACTGGCCGCCCTCACCGTCCACGTGGTGCTGCCGCACGTCGCCCAGCTCACCGACACCCTGCGGGCGCTCGCCGGCGTGCGGTGGGTCTGGCTGGCCGGCACGCTGGCGGCCACGGCCGCGAGCTTCGCCGCCGCGGCGGGTGCGCTCGCCGCGGCGTGCGGGCGACCGCTCCCGTTCGGCCCCACGGTCGCGGCCCAGCTCGCCGCCCCCCTCCCCGCGCGTCTCGCTCCCGCGGGGGTCGGTCGCGCCGAGCTGAACCAGCGCTACCTCGAGCGCAACGGCCTCGCGCCTGCCGACGCCGCCCGCGCGGTCGGACTCGCGACGGCAGCCGGCTTCGCCGTGCACGCCGCCGCGACCGCCGTCTCCGTGCCTGCGGCGCTCGCCGCGGGCCCGCGGGCGGCCACACCGCCACGGGGCTGGCCGCTGCTGCTCGCCGTCGCGGCTGGCGCCGCACTCGCGGGACTGCTCCTGCGCAGCCCCGCCGCCACCCGCGTGGTCGCCCAGGCCCGTGGCGCCCTCCACCCCCTCGCGGAGATGGCGCGCCACCCCCGGCGCATCCTGCCGCTCGTCGCCTGGACCGCCGGGGTGACCCTCGCCTCCGTCGCGGGCTTCGCGGCGGCCCTCGCGGCGTTCGGCCTCGTCCTCCCCGCCGCCTCGGTCGTCGCCGTCTCCCTCGTCGGCACCGCCGCCGGCGCGGTGAGCCGCATCCCCGGCGGGGTCGGGGTGACCGAAGCCGTGCTCATCGGGGGTCTGCTGCTCGCCGGCGCACCGGCCGCCCCGGCGACCGCGGCGGTCCTGGCCTACCGGCTCCTCGCGTTCTGGCTGCCGACCGTGCCCGCCGTCTTCGTGTACCGCACGCTGCGCGAACGCGGCTCGGTGTGAGGAGGCCGCCACGGGGAGGCGGTAGCATGCGCTTCTGCACGCACGCACCACCTCACCACCACACCGCACAGGGGAGCTGCCGTGGACCGCGACAAGCTACGCTCCATCCTCGACAACCTCGACGAGGAGGAGCTCCTGGAGCTGCGGGCGACTGTCGAACAGACCCCGGACGGCTCCCAGCAGGAGATCGAGGGCATGACCGCGACGAAGGAGGAGGCGCTGCTCCTCATCAATCAGGCGATGGTGATGGACAACTCGTAGATTTCGCCCCGCCGGTGTGTGCCGCGGGGCACAGTCGGGCACAACCGCAAGGGCGATGCGCTCACCGATGACCAGCACGCCAGAGCCCCGCCGATGATCGCGCTCAGCCCCGGGGCGGCACGCGACATCGCCAACCTCCTCGCGATGCTCGCCGACCTGCCCTCGACGCCGGAACCGGTCGCCGAGGAGGCCCGCCGGCGCGCCGCGGACCTCGAGGAGCGCCTGCCGGTCCCCCACCGGGGGCGGGCCGCGGAGATGCCGGAGGTCGAGGTGGTGCCGGCCACCGCGATCGCCGGGCTGCTCGACCTGCTCGCGGAGATGCCCTCGACCCCCGAACCGGTGGCCGACGACGCCCGCCGTCACGCCGCCGAGATCTGGGAGACCCTGCCCCCCGCGGACGACGACGAGTACCTGCCCGACCGCAGGGACGGCTGACCCCTCGAGGCGGCGCTGGTGGTGGTCGGGCGCGAGCGTGGCAGCGCGCAGCGGGGGTCGCCGGGCGCACCTGGGCCGTTCGCGAGCCCGGCGTTCGTGCCCGTGCGACCCCCGGCTGGCTCCCGCTGCGCCCGCTCGCGCGGATCGTCGGCATCTCACGTTGTTCGTGTCCCTCGCTCGCGGCGCACCGTCACCGGCGCCGCGCCTGAGGCACCCGACATGGACCGCCCATGGCCCACCTCGCTACCCTTGGCGCGAAGCGCCCGTAGCTCAGTGGACAGAGCAGCGGACTTCTAATCCGAAGGTCGGAGGTTCGAACCCTCCCGGGCGCGCGGGTAGGCCGGTATACTTGCGAGTCGCCGCCGGTCGGCGGCCCATGGTGGCCGTAGCTCAGCAGGTTAGAGCGCCGCGTTGTGGTCGCGGAGGTCGCGGGTTCGATCCCCGTCGGTCACCCTCCGCATTGCACCAGACCCCCGGCGGGCTAGACTTTCAGCCTGCCAGGCCCGCCTCCGTAGCTCAGTCTGGTTAGAGCAACCGGCTCTTAACCGGTGTGTCGAAGGTTCGAATCCTTCCGGGGGCACGAGGGCGTCCTCCGCTGGTCTCCCGCGTGATCGTGACCTCGGCAGGCCGGTATTGGGGTGTGCGGCCGGCTCGTGGCAGGGTCGCCGAGCAGGGCAGCCTGCTCTGAGCACGCCGGCCGGGCGGCGTGTGCCGGTGACTATGCTGGACCCGCGCGCGAGTGGTGAAACGGCAGACACGCCAGCTTTAGGTGCTGGTCCCTTCGGGGGTGGGGGTTCGAGTCCCCCCTCGCGCACCGGGATGGGGGAGGGCCCGGGCGCCTTGGCCCTCCGGCCAGTAGGAGAACCGTGGTACCCGTCGAAAAGCCGTGCCACCATGGGCACCTATGGCGTTCTTCACATCCCGCCGCCTCGTCGCGTACGCGCCGGTCGCGGCCTTCGCGCTCACGAGCGCGCTGCTGTTCCTCGGCCTCGTCGGCGTCTTCGTCACCGCGGGGCTCGTCATGGCGACATCGGCGGATGACGTCGCCCCCTTCATGGCCGCCGTGACCCAGATCGGCTTCGCGCTGCTCGCGGCCTTCACGAGCTGCGCGCTCGGCGGCTTCGGGGGGCTCGTCATGGCCGGGCAGAGCCGGGCCGGTGTCGACCCGGACGGCCGGTTCCGTGTCCAGTCCTGGCCGCCCGGGCGGGTCCGCACGATCGACCTCGCGGGTCTCGAGCGCGTCGTCAGCCGCCGAGGTCCCCTGCGGCGCAAGGGCCTGCTCGCGCCGATCCGCCACTCCACCACCCTGTCACTCCGCGACCACACCGGGGCGACGGCGGAGTGGAACCCCGCGTTCTGGCGGGGCAGCGAGCCGGTCGCCGCGGCGCTGCGGGAAGCGGTCCTCGCCACCGGCGCCACCGTCGACCATGGCGCCGCACAGGTTCTCGACCACCCACCGTTCGGGTCGCGCTAGGGGCTCGCCGGAGAACCCGGCTTCTTTTCGGCCGTCCAGCGCATGACCACGCCGAGCCGGGGGTAGCCGGAAGGGCGTACCCCTGACGACGAGTGATCGATTGTGCGCATGAACGCCAAGACCCTGCTCCTGCTCATCGCGGTGCTCGCCCTCGGGGCGACCGCCTGCGAGACCGACGCCACACCGGCCCAGCCGGTGGTGGACCTGCCGGACATCGCGACGGTGGAGCGCGCCCCCGCGCCGACCGTCGACCTCGCGCCCGCCAAGGTCCCGCACGTCGCTCCCGTGGTGCCGGTCGCACCGGCCCCGGTCGTGCCCGCGCCGGTCGCCCAGCCGCGTGCGAGCGCACCGCCACCCGCGCCCGTGCCCTCCGCCGACGCCTTCAACGCCGAGGCGGCCCCCGCACCCGCGCCCTCCGGGGCCCACAGCGGCGGCGTGACCGGGCTCGTCGAGCGCGTCGCTCCGCTGCCCTAGACCTCGTCCGCCCTCACGCGCGCGTGGCGGGGGGAGGGTGGCCGATGAGCGCCTCCACCGCCCCGCGCAAGGCCCTGAACGCCCGCCCCCGGTGGGAGATGGCGTCCTTGTCCTGCGCCGGCATCTCCGCCGTCGTACGCGTCTCGCCGAGCGGTACGAAGACCGGGTCGTAGCCGAAGCCGCCCACGCCCCGGGGAACCTCGGTGAGGGTGCCCTCGACCACCCCTTCGGCGGTCCACTCGCGCCCGTCGGGGGCGGCCAGGGCGGCGACGCAGACGAACCGGGCCCGCCGGTTGCCCACGCCGCGCATGCGCTCGAGCACGAGCCGGAGGTTCGCGTCGTCGTCGCCGTGCCGCCCCGCGTAGCGGGCCGAGTGCACGCCGGGATCGCCGCCGAGCGCGTCGACGACGAGGCCCGAGTCGTCGGCCACGCTCGGCAGGCCGCTCGCGGTCGCCGCCGAGCGTGCCTTGGCGCGCGCGTTCGCGGTGAACGTCGTGGCCGTCTCCTCGACCTCGGGCAGGCCCACGTCGTCGGCGTCGAGCAGCTCGACCGGCAGATCGGCGAGGATGCGTCGCAGCTCTGCGGCCTTGCCGAGGTTGCGGGTGGCGACGACGAGCCTCGTCGTCACACCGTCCCCGCCGCACCGCGCTGCACTGCCGCAAGCTCCGCGCAGCCCTTTGCCGCGAGGTCGAGCATGCCGTCCATCTCGTCGCGGGAGAACGGGGCTCCTTCCGCGGTTCCCTGCACCTCGACGAACCGGCCGTCGCCCGCCATGACGACGTTCATGTCGGTGCCCGCGCGGACGTCCTCCGCGTAGCACAGGTCGAGCAACAGCTCCCCGTCGACGACCCCGACGCTGACCGCCGAGACCGGCTGGAGGCCGGGAGAGCGGGGGATGTCGCCTCGCGCCACCATCGCGTCGATCGCGAGCGCCAGCGCCACCCAGCCGCCGGTGATGGCCGCCGTCCGCGTCCCACCGTCGGCCTGGAGGACGTCGCAGTCCACGATGAGGCTGTGCTCGCCGAGCGCAGCGAGGTCGACCGCCGCGCGCAGGCTCCGACCGATGAGCCGCTGGATCTCGTGGGTCCGTCCCCCGATCCGCCCGCGGGTGGCGTCGCGCTCCGTGCGCTCGTCGGTGGCGCGCGGCAGCATCGCGTACTCCGCGGTGACCCATCCCCGGCCCGAGCCCCGCATCCAGCGCGGCACGCCCTCCTCGACGGACGCCGCGCAGAGCACGCGGGTCCGCCCGAAGCTCACGAGCGCTGAGCCTTCGGCGAACTCCTGGACGCCGAGATCGATGGTCACCGGGCGCAGCGCGTCGTTGGCGCGACCGTCGCCGCGCATCAGCCGCTGCCCCGAGGTTGCGGATGGCCGTCGGTCAACGGGTGCTCCTCCAGGTCACGGGCGACAAGAATCGTCCCGTCGTAGACGGCGGCGGCCTCCGCGGCAACCTCGTCACGGTCGATGGTCGGGTAGACGTGCGTGAGCACGAGCGACGCGGCGCCCGCAGCAGCCGCGTGCGCACCGGCCTGTTTCCCGGTCATGTGCACCCCCGCCGGGTGGGGACCGTCGCGGTCGAGCCAGGTCGCGTCGCAGAGGAAGAGGTCGGCGTCGCGCGCGCAGTCCACGAGCGCGGGCGTCGGGCCGCTGTCGCCGCTGTAGGCGAGCACCCGCCCACCGGCCTCGACGCGGGGCGCGAGCGTCTCGACGGGGTGGTCGGCGGCGTGCAGGCGCACGGTGAGCGGCCCGAGGTCGAGCGTCTCGCCGGCGGCCGACTCGGTGAACCGGCAGACGCCACGGAACTCCTCGTCCGAACCGAGCAGCCGGCCGATGAAGCCGGCGGCGCCCACCGGGGCGTAGACCGGCAGCGGCAGGGGCCCGTCGCGATGGAACCGGCGTGCGTAGTAGAGCCCGTAGAGGTCGACGAAGTGGTCGGGATGCAGGTGGGACACGAGCAGCGCGTCGATGTCGGCGACGTCGAAGCGCTGCTGGAGGTTCGCGAGCGAGCCGTTGCCGCAGTCGAGCAGCAGCCGGTAGCCCTCGTGCTCGACGAGGTAGGAGGCGCACGCGCGCGCGGGCCCGGGGTGGGTCCCCGACGAGCCGAGGACCGTGAGGGTCAGCGGCCGCACGGGCCCTCCCACCCGAGCGCGACGACGTCGGCGGGGCGCAGCCGGGGGCCGAGGAAGCGCGTGGCCAACCGCGCGAACGCGTCACGGTCGCCGCTGGAGACGAACCGGTGGCCGCCGGTGCCCGGCGGGGCGAGCCACCCGCGTGTGACGAGGTCGCTGAAAACCCGACGAGCGGTCTCCTCGGCGCTCGAGACGAGCACGACGCCCGGCCCGAGCAGGTGGGCGAGGACCCCGGTGAGCAGCGGGTAGTGCGTGCACCCGAGGACGAGGGTGTCGACGTCGCCGGCCACGAGCGGAGCGAGGTAGTCCGCAGCCACCGCGAGCACCTCCGGGTCGGTCGTCCGCCCACCCTCGACGAGCTCGACGAAGCGCGGGCAGGCCTGGCTGAGCAGCTTGACGTCCGGGGCTCGCTCGGCGACGGCGCGGTCGTAGGCGCAGGAGGCAATCGTCCCCTCCGTGCCGATGACCCCGACGCGCCCGTTGCGGGTCGCCCGGACGGCGGCGGCGACCGCGGGCGCGATGACGCCGACGACGGGAACGGGGAACGCCGTCGCGCCGGTCTCCACGGCCGCCGCGGTCGCCGTGTTGCAGGCGGCGACCGCGAGCTTCACGTCGGCACGGGCCAGCCAGCCGACGGCCTCGGTGGTGAAGGTCCGCACCTCGTCGAGGGCACGGGGGCCGTAGGGGCCGCGTGCGGTGTCGCCGAAGTAGACGATGCGCTCGTCGGGCAGCAGGTCCATGAGCGCCCGGGCGACCGTGAGCCCGCCGACGCCGGAGTCGAACACCCCGATGGGACGCGGGTCGCCACGGTCAGGGGGCGCGATGGACATGGAGGGCAGTCTACGGGCGAGGGGCGGCGTCGACGCGGAGGGCCCGGCGCTACGCCCAGAGCGTGTTCTCGAGCCGCTCGGCGATCGTGCCGACGTCGCCGGGGTCGTACGCGCCGGTTGACAGGTACTTCCAGCCGCCGTCGGGGGACAGCACGACGACCTTCGCACCCTCCGGCAACCGCTTCGGGCTGCACATCCGCCGCGCGACGTGGAGCGCGGCGCCCGTCGAGGGGCCGGCGAAGATCCCCTCGGTGGCGACCAGCTCGCGGGTCATGGCGAGGGCGTCGTAGGAGTTGACCTTCAAGCGCCCGTCGAGCACCGACTCGTCGAAGACCGGTGGGATGAAGCCCTCGTCGAGGTTGCGCAGCCCGTAGACGAGGTCCCCGTACTCGGGCTCCGCGGCGATGACGAGCGCGTCGGGGTTGTGCTCCTTCAGGCGGCGGCCGACGCCGGTGAGCGTCCCGCCCGTGCCGAGGCCGGCCACGAAGGCGGCCACGTCGGGCACGTCCCGGACGATCTCCGGGCCGGTCGTCTCGTAGTGGGCGAGGGGGTTGGCGGGGTTGCCGTACTGGAACGGCATGAACACGTCGGGGTCGTCGGCGGCCATCTCCCCGGCGACGCGCACGGCACCGTTGGACCCTTCGCTCGCGGGGCTGAAGACGATGTCGACGCCGTACATCGCGAGCAGCGTCCGTCGCTCCTCCGAGGTGTTCTCCGGCATGACGCAGGTGAGCTTGTAGCCCTTCGGCGCGCAGAGCGCCGCCAGGGCGATGCCGGTGTTGCCGCTCGTCGGCTCGAGGATCCGCGTGCCCGGCTGCAGGCCCACCCGCTCGGCCTCGTCGAGCAGGTACTTCGCGACGCGGTCCTTCACCGAGCCGGTCGGGTTGTGGCCCTCGAGCTTCAGGTAGAGCTCGTAGCCCGGCGGCGACAGCGCCGGCAGCCCGACGAGCGGGGTGTTGCCGACGGCCTCGCTCACGTCGCGGGTGCGCATCGGCGCGGTCAGCCGCCCGCCACCGCAGGCAGGATCGACACGGTGTCGCCGTCGTCGAGCGGCGTCTGCAGGCCGCCGAGGAAGCGCACGTCCTCGTCGTTCGCGTAGACGTTGACGAACCGGTGGAGCTGGCCGTCCTCACCCACGAGGGCGCTGCGAAGACCGGTGTGGCGCGACTCGAGGTCGTCGAGCAGGTCGGCGAGCGTCTCCCCCTCCCCGCTCACCTTGCTCTGCCCGTCGGTGTGCTTGCGCAGGACGGTGGGGACGCGGACTTCGATCGACATTGGCCCAGCCTAACGCGGGCCGGTCGGAGCCTTCACGCCGTCAACGGTGAGAACCCGCTCGGTGACCTCCCGGTACCGGATGTCGAAAGCGCGGATGACGGGCTCGTCGGGGTCCTGGAGGGACACGATGAGGTAGACCGCCTCGGGGTAGAAGGCAAGCTCGACGTCGGTCGGCGAGGGGTACGCCTCCGTGTGGGTGTGGCTGTGGTAGATCGCCAGGAGGTCCCACCCGCGGTCCTCGATGTCGTTCATGGCCTGCAGCAGCGCCTTCGGTTCCATGTTGTAGTAGGTCATCGACCGCGCGGCGTTCGGGATGGGGTAGTGCGCCCGCAGCTCGCCGTCCTCGCCGGCGAGCAGGCCGCAGACCTCGTAGGGGAAGTCGCTGCGCGCGTGCGCGATGAGCGCGTCGTAGGTGACGCGGTCAAGCTCGAGGTGTCCGGAGATGTCGGCCAGCGTCATCGGTCCGACGGGGTGGGGGGCGCGAGGCGGATGCGTCCGTCGCCGGCGACCACCCGCCCGACAACGGCGGCGTCGTGCCCCGACGCCCGTAGCCGCTCGACCGCAGCTCCCGCGGCGTCGGGGGCGGCGCCGAACAACAGCCCGCCCGACGTCTGCGCGTCGGCGAGCAGCCGCAGGGTTGTCGCGTCGACGCCGCCGTCGTCGAGCTGGTCGGCCGCCCAGGCGAGGTTGCGCTCGCTGCCGCCGGGGACGAGGCCGGCCGCGGCGAGCTCGCGGGCGCCCGGCAGAAGCGGCACGGCCGACGGGTCGACGACGGCGTCCACGCCCGACGCCTCCGCCATCTTCCGCAGGTGCCCGAGCAGCCCGAACCCGGTGACGTCGGTCGCGCCCGCTGCCCCCGCGGCGAGCGCAACCTGGGCCGCCACGTCGTTCAGAAGGAGCATCGACGCGACCGCCGCCTCGACGACCGCGGCGTCCGCCTCCCCCCGCTTGATCGCCGTCGCGACGACCCCGACGCCGAGCGGCTTCGTGAGCACGAGCGCGTCGCCGGGGCGCAGACCCGCGTTCGTGAGCACCCTGTCGGGAGCCACCTCACCGATCACCGCGAGGCCGAACTTCGGCTCCGGGTCGTCGATCGTGTGACCCCCGACCGTCACCCAGCCGCCGTCGCGGCCCGCCTGCCCGGCCCCCTCGAGGACCTCCACGAGGACGTCGGTGCCGAGCTCGTCCGACCATCCGACGAGGTTCAGCGCGAGGAGCGGGCGGCCGCCCATGGCGTACACGTCGCTCGCGGAGTTCGTCGCGGCGATCCGCCCCCACGTGCGGGCGTCGTCGACGAGCGGGGTGATGAAGTCGACCGTCACGACGAGCGCGCGGTCGGGCGCGATGCGCCACACCGCCGCGTCGTCGCCGGTTTCGGCGCCGACGAGCAGGTCAGGATGGCGCACGGGAGTAAGGCGGCGCAGGACCTGCGCCAGCTCGCCGGGGGCGAGCTTGCACGCTCACCCCGCGCCGTGGCTGTACTCGGTGAGGCGTCGGGTCTTCGGGTTCACCCTGCGAGAGTAGCCGCTGCCCGGGCTCTGCCTGGATCGGCACTGTCCCCCGCAACCCGAGGAGGCACGTCGACGTGACCAGCGGCAACGGCCGGCACCGGGTGTGGTACGCCGCGTACGGCTCGAACCTGCACTGGCCGCGCTTCCGCTGCTACCTGCAGGGCGGGCGGGCCTGCGGATCCGCCCGGGTGCACGCGCCGTGCGCCGACCGCCGGCCGCCGCTCGCCGAGGCTGCCACGACGCTGCCCTTCCCCCTGCTGTTCGCAGGGACGTCGCGGACGTGGGGCGGAGGCAGCGCGTTCCTCGACGTGCGCCGCCGTGACGCCTCGACGCTGGCGCGGCTCTACCTCGTCACCGACGAGCAGTTCGCCGCGGTCGTCTCCGCGGAGGCCCGCCACCGCGTCCGGCTGCCATCCCCCGGCGCGGGCGCTCCGCCGTGGTTCAGGGTTGCGCCGGGCACGTACGGGATCGTCGTCGCGTGCGGCCAGCGCTACGGGATCCCGGTCATGAGCCTGAGCGGCATGCCGGGGGGGGCCACGACGGCGCCTCCCCGCCCGAGCTACCTCGGCACGATCGCGGCGGGCCTGCGCGCCGCGCACGGCCTGTCGCCACGGGGCGTTGCCGACTACCTCGCCCCGGTGCCCGGCGTCGCCGGGCACTACCCGCGCGACGAGCTCGTCGCGCTCGCCGGCGGCCAGGTGGCGCACCGGTGAAGTTCCTCGTCGGGGCCGGATCATTCCTCGCGGTCTACAACAACGCGACGAACCTCCTCGGCCTGCCCGACGCGGCGTACGTCCCCGTGAACCTCGCGACCGCTGGCCTGCTCGTCGCCGCGGCGCGCCGCAACGGCTACGGATGGGACACGCTCGGGCTGTCGAGGGCCGGGGTCGCACCGGGGCTGCGCTGGGGCGGGGCCGGCGCCGGCGTCGTCGCGCTCGGCCTCGGTGCCGCGCTCGCCTGGCCGCCCGCGGCACCCCTTCTCGCCGACGAGCGGGTCGCCGGGCTGTCCCTCGGCGGGCTGCTCTTCCGCGTCGGTGTGCGCATCCCGTTCGGCACCGTGCTGTTCGAGGAGCTCGCCTTCCGCGGGGTGATGCTCGGCGCGTGGGCGCGCGAGCGGTCGGTCCCGGCGGCCGTGGCCGGCACGAGCGTGCTCTTCGGTCTCTGGCACATCGGCCCGACGATCGTTCTGCTCGCCGAGAACGACGTCGCGCTCACGGCCGCCGGCCGTGCGGCGGCGGTAGGCGGCGGGGTTGCGCTCACGACCGCCGCCGGCGCGCTCTTCGCGCTCCTGCGGCTGCGCACTGGGGGGATCGTGGCCCCCGCACTCGTGCACCTGGCCACGAACGCCCTCGGCACGCTCGCCGCGTATTGGGCGCAGCGGGTGTGACCACGGCCCAGGGTGGCAAGGAAGGGGCCCATGTATGACGCGATCGTGATCGGTGGCGGCTCCGCGGGCCTGGCGGCCACCACCTGGCTGGCCCGCTACCGCCGGCGGGTGCTCCTCGTCGACGGCGGCGAGCCACGCAACCGCTGGGTCGACGAGTCGCACGGCTACCTCGGCTCCGACCCCATGAACCCCAACACCCTGCTCGAGCGGGCGCGCCACGATCTCGCCGCCTACTCGACGGTGGAGATGCTCGAGGGCAAGGCGAGCAGCGCGGCAGCCGAGCCGCGGGGGGGCTTCGCGGTGGAGGTCGACGGCAAGTGTCACCTCGGTGGGCGTCTCGTGCTCGCCACCGGCGTGGTCGACGCCTTCCCCGACGTCGACGGGTTCTTCACGCACTACGGCGCCGACGTCTTCCACTGCCCCACCTGCGACGGCTACCAGGCGCAGGACCTCCCGGTCGTGGCGTTCGGCTGGGACCCCGCGGTCGCGGGATTCGCCCTCGAGCTGCTGGACTGGGCGAAGTCGGTCACGGTCGTGACGAACGGGCAGCCGTTCGAGGGTAACGGACCGGAGCGGGACGCTCTCACGCGCCACGGCGTCGAGCTCGTCGAGGACAAGGCCGACGCGCTGCTCGGCGCCCGCGGGGAGCTGGAGGGGGTGCGCCTGCGCTCCGGCAGCGAGCTGGAGTGCCGGCTCGCGTTCTTCTCCATCGCCCACCATCCGGTGACGGGGCTCGCGGAGCAGCTCGGGTGCGCCCTCGACGGCGACGGCTACGTCGTCGTCGACGAGCAGGGGGAGACGAGCGTGCCGGGGGTCTACGCCGCAGGTGACCTGACGCCCGGGATGCAGCTCGTGCAGGTGGCCGCGGCGAAGGGAGCCCTCGCCGGCACGAGCTGTGCGCTCTCGCTGCGGGGCGAGGAGGGGGCGCCCGACAACCGCCCACCGGGACCCGACGTCGAGCAGGAGCTGCACGGCGGGTGACCGCCCCGCACGGTCCGCCGAGGCGGCGGGTCGGCGTGCGCAACGGGCAACCGTGGGTAGGACTGCCATGGAGCGACGAGAGGACGGCGCACCCATGCCCGTGTTCCGGATGGTCACGCTGGCCTTCGCCAAGACGTTCAGCAAGCTGTTCGGCCTGGCGACGATCACGTTCTTCGGTCGGGCGCCCTCCCGCGACGACGACAAGGTCGGGCTCGTCGGCCTGCTGTCGCTGACCTGGCTGTCCGTGGTGGTCGCGGCGTTCGTGCCGGCGCTTGCCGAGATTCTCCTGCCGTTCCTGCCCGACGACGAGCGGCTTCTGCGGGGCGTGATGATCGCCGGGAGCGTCGCCATCCCGCCGCTCGTCGGCGTGGTCATCACCCGCATGGAGAACCGCCGCGACGACGTCCGGTCGGTGGCACGCGAGGCGTTGTGCGGATACGGCTACGCGGCGGGGATCGGCATGCTCGTCGTCGCGCTCGTGCTCGTCGTGCCGTTGATCAAGGTCTCCTACATCTTCCGGCGCTTCGACCTCAAGCACATCGCGGTCATGATCTCGCCGGACGACTACGACGCCGTCCTCGAGGAGATCCGCGAGGCCCTCGATCGCCACGGCATCGCCACGGAGGTCCGGGACCCGGAGCGGCCGGTCCTCTGGATTTTCAGGGGGCTCGTGTTCGTCGAGGGCAAGATCTTCCGCCGGGACATGTCCCGGCGGATGAAGGTGGTGTCGGGCCACCTTGACGACGACGAGCGGCGGTGGTTCGAGATCACCGTGCACGCCACCGACATCTCGGTGATCGGGCGCAAGGAGGAGACGAGCTGCGTCATGGCCCTGCTCTCCGAGGAGCTCGACGAGCGGAACGTCTATTTCTCCTGGGACGACTCGTCGCAGGCGCTCGAGGACCGCATCCTCGCCTACGGCCAGGCTCTGGACACCGGCGAGGACGTCGACCCCGACGTCGCCCGCGCGCTGTGCGCCGAGCTGCGCGAGCTCGCCCTGTCGACCGAGGAGTGGAACGCCATCCGCCGGCAGATCTACAAGCTCGAGCGGGACTGCTACCGCGCCCGTGCCGAGCGCTGCGCCGCCGAGCACGACCCTCCATCCCGGCTCCGGGCATCGGGCTGACCCACCGGGGGCCCGGGCCGTTCGTGACACCCCGCGTCCGTGACCGCCCCCGGCTGTGGTGGCCGCCCCGGCCGCCCCGTTCCCGGGGCTTCCCCCGCTCGGGAACCGCCGGCCGGCGGCGGACGTCTTCAGCGCATGAGAACCTTCGCGCTTCTGCTCCTCGCTGGGCTCGTGCTCGTCGCCTGTGCCGACGCGCCCGACGTGGGAGCCGGTGCCGCTCCGCCCGAAAGGCCCGCGGACATCGCCGGCACCGTCACCGCGGTGACGCCCGCACCCCGGCCGGCCGAGGGCTGCCTGCCGGCCGACCCGGAGGCTGACCCCGCGGGAACCGTGTCCAGCGACGACCCGCCCGTCTGCCCCGCGCCCGACAGCGACCAGCTCGGCACCGCCCTTGTCGAGGCCGAACCCGACACGGACACCGGGGACAAGGCGGTGGTGTTCATCGGCACGTCGACGGCGCTGCTCCGCGCGGCCGCAGACGGGTTGGAACCCATCACGTTCGACGACCTGCGGGAGGGGCTCGCCGTCGAGGTGTGGTTCGACGGGCCGGTCGCCGAGTCCTACCCCGTCCAGGCCGGGGGCGCCGCGCTCATCGTGCGCGCCGAGCAGGCAGACGGCTGATGCCCCATCGGGACGAACGGCTGGACGTGCCATAACCGGGCGGAGCCACCGCCGCAGCATTCCCGCCGGAAACGACCGACGCCGCCCCGGAGGGGGCGGCGCCAGCGGCGTCGAAGCCGTCAGTGGAGGTGCCGGGGAGTCGAACCCCGGGTCCGAATGCCTCAACCCCGGAAGCGCTACGAGCGTAGGTTCCGGTGGATTGTCGGGCCGCTCTCGTCCCGGAACCAGACGACGTGAGCAGCCGTACGCCACTTCAGTTTCCCCACCGGCCCGTGGCGGTGACCGGCGGGTGGAGCCTGGTTGCGATGCCCGGTCCCCCACCCCAGGCGAGTGAGGGCGGACAGGCGGCTTAGTTAGGCCACCAGGGCCAATGTGTCGTCGGCACCTAATAGGTTCCCTGGACAGTTTTACGAGGTGACCAGAGGTGCTCGGCTCGCTCTCCCGGGACCGATCGGCATCCGTCGATGCCACGTCACCCCCGCGAAGCGGGTCGTACGAACCATGGAGTTGTCAACGAACCCGCGCAACAACCAGTCTATCCGCCTACGCCTTCTGCCGCTCCCGCAGCGCCCGCTGGATGTCCCGGTCGGCGTCGCGCTTGGCGATGGTGGCGCGCTTGTCGTGGCGGGCCCTGCCCTTGCCGAGGCCGATGAGCAGCTTTGCCCGGCCGTTCTTCCAGTAGAGCCGCAAGGGCACGAGGGTGCGGCCCTGCTCCTGGGTGAACTTCTCGCAGCGGTCGATCTCACTGCGGTGGAGCAGGAGCTTGCGCCGGCGGGTCGGGTCGTGGTTGTGGCGGTTGCCGAAGTCGTACTCGGGGATGTGGGCCTGCACGAGCCAGCCCTCGCCGCCCCGGACGGTGGCGAACGCCTCGGCGATCGACGCCTTGCCCGCGCGCAGCGACTTCACCTCGGTGCCGGTAAGGACGAGGCCCGCCTCGAGGGTCTCGGTGATGTCGTAGTCGAAGCGCGCGCGGCGGTTCGTGACGATGGTGTCGGGGCCCGTCTTCTTCGCCATGACCGGATCGTACGGGCGGCCGCGGTGCCCCGCGGCCCCCGGCCTACGAGCGCGCCGCGCCGACGAGCTCGGCGCGCAGCGCCTCCTGCGCGGCGGCGAGCTGGTTCTCGACCTCGGCCACTACCCGGTCGGGGGCGATGCCGGTGCCCTCGATGGAGTCGCCCGACGACGTGAAGTACTCGGCGGTGGTGAACTTCACCCCCGACCCGTCGCGCAGGGGCCGGACGGTCTGGACCGTGCCCTTGCCGAACGTCGGAGTCCCGACGACGGGCCCGCGGCCGAGGTCCTGCACGGCCCCGGCGACGATCTCGCTCGCGCTCGCCGACGACGCGTCGACGAGCACGACGAGCGGCACGTCGGTCAGCGCCCCGCCCGTCGCCTCGAACGTCTGGCGGTCCCGGCCGCGCTCCTGGACGCTCACGATCGTCCCTCCCTCGATGAAGACGCTCGCCACGGCGACCGCCTCGCGCAGCAGGCCACCCGGGTTGCCCCGCAGGTCGAGCACAACCCCTCGACCCCCCTCCGCCCTATGGCGCTCGACCGCCTCGCGCACGCGGGCTCCCACGCCCTCGGTGAACTGGAGGAGGCGCACGTGGGCGACCCCGTCGTCGAGCCGCTCGACCTCGAGCACCGGCCGGTCGATCTGGGCGCGGATGACGGCCACCTCCCGGGGGCCTTGCGACCCGCCCTCGAGCCCGAGGAGGACCGTCGTGCCCTCCTCGCCCTGCACCCGCTGCACGACCGCCCGCAGGGGGGCAGCGCGCAGGTCCTCCCCGTCGACCGCTACGATGCGCTCCCCGACCTCCAGGCCGGCCGCCTCCGCCGGGGCGCCGGCGATCACGTTGACGATCGTGACGCCCTCCGGGGTCTCCTCGACCATGACCCCCACGCCCGAGAACTTCCCGTCGAGCAGCTCGGAGAAGCTCGTGAACTCCGCGGCGTCGTAGTAGACGGCGTAGGGGTCCTCGAGGCGTTCGAGCATGCCTTGGATGGCGCCCTCGAGAAGCTCCTCGTGGGTCGGGGGGTCGACCGCCTCGCTCGTGATGCGTTCGTAGAGGTCGGCGAGCGCCGAGAAGTCGGGCGGAAGGCCCGTGGGCTGCCCCGCCGCGCGGTCCGGTGCCCCGCCGGACTCGGCCCCGAGGTGGTAGGAGACGGTGACGAGCCCGCCCATGAGCACGACCAGCAGGGCGAGTGCGAGCAGACGGTTACGCATGCCCCCAAGCCTGCCATGCGCCGGGGCGCACCGCGCATCGCCGCCGGGTTACCGCAGGTAGGGCATAGGGTCGCGCGGCTCGCCGTTCACCCGCACCTCGAAGTGCAGGTGGGGGCCGGTGCTCTGCCCCGTGGAGCCCGTCGAGGCGATGACCTGCCCGCGGCTCACGACGTCCCCGGGCGACACGTGGATCTCTGAGGCGTGGGCGGACAGGGTCGCGAGTCCCCCGCCGTGGTCGATGACGACCGCGAGCCCGTAGCCACCCCGCCAGCCGGCGGACACGACGACGCCGCCCGTCGCCGCGTAGATCGGTGTGCCCGTCGGAGCCGCGAAGTCGACGCCGGTGTGCATGCGCGCCGTCCCGAACATCGGATGGCGGCGCATCCCGTAGCCGCTGCTCAGGCGCCCGTCCGAGGGCATGCGCCAGCCGGAGGCGGTCGGCTGCGAGGGCGGGGCGAGGGCCGCCGGAGGTGCGGAGCGGCTGGCGCGGCGCGCGTTCGCGGCGGCCACCCTGCGCGCGTCCTCGACCTGGCGGGCCTCCTCAGCCCGGCGGGCCTCCTCGGCGCGGCGGCGCAGCTCCTGCTCGAGCTGCGCGCTCTCCGTCTCCAGGGAGTCGATGAGCGCGACGTGGGCGGCCCGGTCCGCGTCGAGCTCGGCGAGGATCGCGGCGTGGCGATCGGTCTCCGCGACGACGGCGTTGCGCAGGCCCTGCTGCTCGTTGACGAGGACCGCCACCCGGTCGCGCTCCGCCTCGGCGACGGCGCGCTCGGCGCGGTGGCGTTCCTGCAATAGGGCGAGCTCCACGGCGGTGGCCTCGACCTGCCGTTCGAGGTTGGCGACGAGCGCGACCTGCTGGCGGTCGTTCGCCACGACCCGCTGGACGTAGCCGAGAGCCCGGTGGAACTGGTTGGCGTCGTCCATGCCGAACAGCGCCGAGGAGCTCGACGGTCCCGTGCCGCCGTACATGTAGGAGGCGCGGGCCCGGCCGGCGAAGACCTCGCGCGCGTCGGCGAGGTCCGTGCGGGTGTCCTCCAGCTGCTGCTCGGTGGCGACGAGCTGCCCCGTGGTCGCCTGCAGGGTGCGGTCGGCCGCGGCGAGCGAGCCCTGCGCTCGGGTCAGGTCGCCGGTAAGCGCCCGCAGCCTGTCCTCGAGCGCCGCGAGACGGGTCTGGGACTCGGTGAGGTCGGCGATGGTCGTCTGACGCCGCCCGTCGATCTGCTCGAGACCGCCGCGCGCCCCCTCGAGCTGACGCCGGACGGCCTGGAGGTCGGAGCCTGGGTCGGCGGCACCGGCCCCCGTCACCGGGAGCACGAAGCAGGCGACGCACACGAGCGTCACCGTCCGCCGCGCAAGGCGGCGCCCCTTCCTCACCACACGCACGCGCAACACCCTAGAGGCCTCCAGCCACCACGGGCAACCCGAATCACAACAGTCACAGCGGACGAACGTCCTCCCCGAGGTTCGACCGGTTCGCCCGGGACCTGAAGGCCGCGGCCTCTAGACCGCGAGGAAGCGCCGCAGCGACACGAAGGAGGCGACCGCGGCGATGCCCGCACCGATGAGCACGAGGATCGGCACGACGCTCCAGAAGTGATGGAGCCCGATGAAGGGCACGAAGCTCAGCTCCTGGCGCAGCCCTGTGACGAGGGTGCGCAGGCCCAGGTAGAGCAGGACGCTCGCGAGCGTCGCGCCGAGCACGCCCGCAACGACCCCTTCAAGCACGAAGGGCAACCGGATGTACCAGTTCGTCGCCCCGACGAGCTTCATGATCCCCGTCTGCTCGCGTCGCGCGAAGGCGGTGATGCGGATGGTGTTGAAGATGAGCGCCACCGCCGCGCCGAGCTGGAGCAGCGCGACGACGAGCGCGCCGTTGCGCAGGGCCTCCATCACCGAGAAGAACCGCTCGAGCACCTGGCGCTGGTCGACGACCTCCTGCACGCCGGGATAGCCGGCGAACTGCGAGGCGATCACCTCGTACTGCTGCGGGTCGATGAGCTTGACCCGAAACGAGGCCGGCATGATCTCGGGGGTCACGCTGTCCTGCATGACCGGGTCGCCCGCGAAGATCTCCTTGAAGTGCTCGTAGGCGTCCTCTTTGGACTCGTAGATCACGTCGTCGACGACGGCGCTCTCCTGGAGGTCGCTCTGCAGCGAGGACAGGGTCCTCTCCGGGATGCCGTCCTCGAGGAAGATCGAGACCTCCACCTGCGCGTAGAACAGGTCCCGGGCGAGATCGACCTGCCGCTGCACGAGCAGCGCGGCGCCGAGCAGGGCGAGGCTCACGGTCACCGTCACGATCGTCGCGGCGAGCATGAGGGTGTTGCGCTTGAGCCCGGTCCCGAGCTCGCCGGCGAGGTAGCGCAGCCTAGGACCCATACCCGTACACCCCCCGGGTCTGGTCGCGGACGAGAACGCCGCCGGACAGCTCGACCACCCGCCGGCGCATGGAGTCGACGATGTGCTGGTCGTGCGTGGCCATCACGACCGTCGTGCCCGTGCGGTTGATGCGGTCGAGCAGCTTCATGATGCCGACGCTCGTCGTGGGGTCGAGGTTGCCGGTCGGCTCGTCGCAGAGGAGGATCCTCGGGCGGTTGACGAACGCGCGGGCGATCGACACCCGCTGCTGCTCCCCACCGGACAGCTCGTGGGGCATGGCGTCGTGCTTGTGGGCGAGGCCGACGAGGTCGAGGACCTCAGGGACCGTGCGCTGGATCGCGCTGCGCGGCTTGCCGATCACCTCGAGGGCGAAGGAGACGTTCTCCCCGACGGTCTTGGTGTCGAGGAGCTTGAAGTCCTGGAAGACGCAGCCGAGCTCGCGCCGCAGCGCGGGGATGCGCCAGGCCTTCAGGCTGTTGAGCCGCTTGCCCGCGACGTAGATGTCGCCGGTGTCGGGATCCTCGTCCTTGAGCAGGAGCTTGATGAACGTGCTCTTGCCCGACCCCGAGGCGCCGACGAGAAACACGAACTCGCCCTTCGCAATCTCCAGGGAGATGTCCTTCAAGGCGACGACGCTGTTCTTGTACGTCTTCGTCACGTTGTCGAGTCGGATCACAGGGGCCTCACGCCGACGCGGCGGGTTCGGGGGGATTCGGCAGGCATGCGCGCCCGCGCGGACACCGCGTGCGGGCGGCGCACAGGCTGGAAGACTAGCACCGGGTGGTGGCTACTGCTCCACACCGCCGCCGTGGCCGATCTGGCCCTCCCGCGCCTTCCACTGGAGGTACGCGGCGATGAAGTCGTCGAGGGCGCCGTCGAGGACGGCCGTCGTGTTGCCCGTCTCCGCACCGGTGCGGTGGTCCTTGACCATCTGGTACGGGTGGAGGACGTAGGAGCGGATCTGGCTCCCCCAGGCGACGTCGCGCTGCTCGCCCCGCACCGCCGCAAGCTCCTCCTCGCGCCGCTGCCGCTCGAGCTCGGCGAGCTTGGCCTTCAGCAGCGTCATCGCCGTGGCCTTGTTCTGCAGCTGGCTGCGCTCGTTCTGGCAGGCGACGACGATGCCCGTGGGCAGGTGGGTGAGGCGGACCGCCGAGTCCGTCGTGTTCACCCCCTGCCCGCCCGGGCCCGAGGAGCGGAACACGTCCACCCGCAGGTCGTCCTCGCCGATCACGATCTCGGTGTCGACCGCGTCGAGCAGCGGCACGACGTCGACGCTTGCGAAGGCTGTGTGCCGGCGCTTCTGCGCGTCGAAGGGGCTGATGCGCACGAGGCGGTGGACGCCGCGCTCGGCGTGGAGGAGCCCGTAGGCGCGGGGTCCGTGGACGGTGAACGTCGCGGAGCGGATCCCCGCCTCGTCGCCCTCCTGCTCGTCGTGGACGTCCACCTTGAACCCGCGGTGCTCGGCCCACCGCAGCAGCATCCGCTCGAGCATCTCCGCCCAGTCCTGCGAGTCGGTGCCGCCCGCGCCGGCGTGGACGGTGACGACGGCGTCACGGCCGTCGTGCTCCCCGGACAGCAGCACGCGGATCTCGAGGTCGGCGAGGGCCCGCTGGAGGTCGGCGAGCCCCTCGCCGACCTCGACGGCGGTCGCCTCGTCGTCCTCCTCCCGGGCGAGTTCGTTCAGCACCGCGAGGTCGGACAGGCGGGCGGAGAACTCCTCGACGACCCGCAGGTCGTCTTCGATCGCCGAGATCTCCCCCATGACCCGCTGCGCGGCGGCGGGGTCGTCCCAGAGGTCGGGCGCGGCGGCGCGGGCGTTGAGCTCGGTCAGCCGGCGACGCTTGGCGTCGACGTCAAAGGTACTCCTTGACGTCGGCGAGCTTCGCCTCGTAGTGCGCGAGGCTCGCGCGGTGATCGGTGGCCACAGACAGTCACGCTCCCTGGTCGCTTCCCGAGAGGGTAGCGCCGCTCGGGCGCTTCACGCCTCAGACGGTGCGGCGGACCTCCTTGACCGGCTGCACGACGAGGTCCGCGAGGTCGTCGAGCAGGCGGCGGGCCCGCTCGGCGTCGAGATCCGCGTCGAGCAGGCGGAGGAAAAGGGCGTGCTCACCGTCCCACACCGTCGTCGGCACGCCGAAGACGCCGCACTCGTCGCGGGCCTCCTCGTGCCACAGGCCCACCTCCGCCCGCCAGCGCTCGGCGTCGGCGGTGAACGCGTCGAGGTCGAGCCCGACCTTCGACCCGAGGGCGAGCCAGGCCTCGACGCTCGACGCGTCGGCCTCGTGGTCGTGGACCGCCGCGAAAGCCGCGTCGATGAAGGCGAGGTGCACGTCGCGGCCGGTCTCCCGCGCGAGCTCGCCGAGCGCGAGCAGCTCGAGCCCGGTGCTCGGCTGCTCGCGGTCCCACGGGTTCGACTCCCCGTCGAGGGAGTAGGGGCGCACCTCCACGCTCGCCCGTTCGGGCAGCAGCGACACCCACTTCCACGCCCGGTGGCTGAAGGGGTCCTGGAAGTCGAGGTAGATGGCGGTGAGGGTCGGCACGGTGACGTGACTCCTATCCTGCCAGGCGGTGAGGAAACCTCCCGCCACCCCCTATGCTCGGGCGGTGAACCGCATCGGTGACTACGCCCTGCTCGGGGACTGCCACACGGCGGCGCTCGTCGGGCGCGACGGCTCCATCGACTGGGCGTGCTTCCCGCGTTTCGACTCCCCCTCGGTGTTCGCGCGCGTGCTCGACTCGGCCCGCGGCGGCTCGTTCCAGATCGTGCCGGCGGGACTGCGGGCGACACGACGTGCCTACCTGCCCGACACGAACGTGCTCGTCACCACGTTCGTCTGCGAGGGCGGCACCCTCGAGCTCACCGACTGCATGCCGATCGGGCGGCTCGACCCCGACGACCTCACGAAGGTGGTGTCGCACGAAACCATCCTGCGTCGTCTGCGGTGCACGGCGGGCACCGTCGACGTCGGCGTCGCGATCGCCCCGCGCTTCGAGTACGGCGACCTCGTCCCGTCCTTCCGCCTCACCTCGGCGCAGACGGGGGAGATCGTCGGGGGCGCCGACGCCCTCTGGGTTACCGCGACCGGGCGGCTGGAGTGGCAGGAGGAGGCCTTCAGCGCCGGCTGGCGCCTCCAGGCGGGCGACGAGGAGTGGCTGGAGGTGCGCTGGAGCCCGTCCAACGTCCTCCGCAGCCGCTCCAGCCGACCCCCGGTCGGCCTGCTGCAGCGCCGCCTCGACGACACGATCGCGTTCTGGCGGGCGTGGTCGCGGCAGTGCCACTACGACGGCGACCACGCCGACGCGGTCCGCCGCTCGGCGCTCGTGCTGAAGGCCCTCACCTACGCCCCCACCGGCGCGGTGATCGCGGCCCCGACGACCTCGCTGCCCGAGGAGGTCGGCGGCGAGCGCAACTGGGACTACCGCTTCACCTGGATCCGCGACGCCACGCTCACGCTCATCTCCCTCCTCGTCCTGGGGTTCCGCGAGGAGGCCGACGCCTTCAAGCTGTGGCTCGAGCGCACGTCGGCGGGGCGGGCGCGCGACCTGCAGATCATGTACGGCATCACGGGACGCCGCCTCCTGCCCGAGTTCACCCTCGACCACCTCGACGGGCACCGCGGCTCGCGGCCGGTGCGCGTCGGCAACGCGGCCGCCCGCCAGACCCAGCTCGACATGTACGGCCAGATCCTCCAGGCCGCCTACCTCTACTCCCGCGCGGAGGGCCACCTGAGCCGGGCGAACTGGGCGTTCCTGTCCGAGCTCGCCGAGATCACCGCGGAGCGCTGGAACCAGCCCGACCACGGCATCTGGGAGGTGCGCGGCGAGCCGCGCCACTTCACGCACTCGAAGCTGAACTGCTGGCTCGCGCTCGACCGCGCCGTGCGCATCGCCGAGCGGTCAGGGCTCCCCGCGCCGACCGCCCGCTGGGCGGGTCAACGCGACGCCATCCGCCGCTACCTGCTGACCGAGGCGGCACCCGACGGCTGGCTCCGCCAGGCCCCCGGCGCCGACGCCGCCGACGCGGCCACCCTCGTGGCCCCGGCGTTCGGCATGCTGCCGACCAACCACCCCGTCGTCCGCCGCACGATGGAGCGGGTCCGCGCCGAGCTCGACCACGGCGGGCTGCTCGCCCGCTACCGCACACCCGACGGGCTGGCGGGCGGCGAGGGAGCGTTCCTGCTCTGCTCGTTCTGGCTCGTCGACTGTCTGACGTACGCGGGCGAGCTCGGGGAGGCCGAGGCGCTGCTCGAGCGCCTGCTCGGCCTTTCGAACGACGTCGGGCTGCTCGCCGAGGAGGCCGACCCGACCACCGGGGAGGCGCTCGGCAACTTCCCTCAGGCGTTCACCCACATGGCCCTCGTCACGTCGTGCGCGCACCTGTCGGCGGCCAAGCGCGGTGAGGTGCCGACCGAGGGCGCCCACGACTACGCCGAGCTCGCGCTCGACCGGCTCCTCGCAGCCCGTGCGGGCGGCTGACGCGCTTCGTCGGCTAGAGTGTCCGCAGCCCTGCGCGGGGTAGCCCCTGCCCAAGGAGACCGCCCATGACGCCGCTCATCGACGCGACCGAGATGTACCTCCGCACGGTGTGGGAGCTCGAGGAGGAGCGCATCACGCCGATTCGCGCCCGGCTGGTCGAGCGCCTCAACCTGTCCCCTCCCGCCGTCAGCGAGACGGTCGCCCGGCTCGAGGAGGAGGGGCTCATGCGCATCGGGGCGGACCGGACCCTGGCACTCACCGACAAGGGCCGGGAGATCGCCACAAGCGTCATGCGCAAGCACCGTCTCGCCGAACTGCTGCTCACCGAGGTCATCGGCATGGACTGGGCACACGTGCACAACGAGGCCTGCCGGTGGGAGCACGTGATCTCCGACGACGCCGAGGCGCGCATCGCCGCCGTGCTCGGCGACCCGTCGGTGTGCCCCTACGGCAACCCCATTCCCGGCGCGACGGCACCGCCGGAGCCCGTGGAGCTGATCACGATGGCCGACGCGGCCAAGCAGGGCGACGAGGTCATCGTCCAGCGCATCTCCGAACGGCTGCAGGTCGACGTCGACGCGCTCGCCTTCCTCCGCGAGCACGACCTGTTGCCCGGCATGAAGCTCGCCCTGGACGACGACGCCGGGAACGTCGTCGTCGACGGCGGCCGCACACGGGTCCCCCCTGCCGTCGCCGGACTCGTCTACGTGTCAACGTCCTGAGCGGTGCTCCCGCAGGAGCGCCCGAGCAGGGTCGCGAAGTGAGCGCCCGGCAGCCCCCGCACCCCTCCGTCGCCAGCGACCGGGTCTTCGAGGTCCACGCAGGCGGCAAGATCTCGATCGCGACGAAGGTGGCGGTGCGGACGCGCGAGGACCTCGCGCTCGTCTACACCCCCGGTGTCGCTCGCGTGTCGGCGGCGATCGCCGAGGACCCCGCCCTCGCGCGGACGCTCACCATCAAGCACAACAGCGTCGCGGTGATCTCCGACGGGTCGGCGGTGCTCGGCCTCGGCGACATCGGACCGGCCGCGGCCATGCCGGTGATGGAGGGCAAGGCGATGCTGCTGAAGGACTTCGCCGGCGTCGACGCCTACCCGATCTGCCTCGACGAGCGCGACCCCGACCGCCTCGTGGAGATCATCGCCGCACTCGCGGTCGGCTTCGGCGGCATCAACCTCGAGGACATCGCGGCGCCCCGCTGCTTCGAGGTCGAGGGCAAGCTGCGCCAGCGCCTCGACATCCCCGTCTTCCACGACGACCAGCACGGCACGGCGGTCGTCGTCCTCGCCGCCCTCCACAACGCCGTCCGCCTCGTCGGCAAGGAAGTCGGTCCCGACCTGCGGGTCGTCGTGCAGGGCATCGGCGCCGCGGGCATCGCGGTGTCGAACCTCCTCATGGCCGCGGGCGTCGTCGACCTCGTCGGCGTCGACCGCGGCGGCATCGTGACCCCCCGCCGCAAGGTCGCCCGCGACCCTATCTTCCGGCGCTTCGGCAGGCAGTCCAACCCCCGGGGCATCGAGGGGCCGAAGGAGGTGGCGCTGGAGGGCGCGGACGTGTTCGTCGGGCTGTCCGCAGGCGACACGCTCACCGTCGACCAGCTCGCGCCCATGGCCGACGACGCGATCGTGTTCGCCATGGCCAACCCGGTCCCCGAGATCGACCCGGCCCTCGCCCGCCACCACGCGGCCGTGGTCGCCACGGGCCGCAGCGACGAGGTGAACCAGATCAACAACGTGCTCTGCTTCCCCGGCCTGTTCCGGGGGCTGCTCGACTGCGGGGCCCGTGAGGTCAACAACGAGATGAAGCTCGCGGCCGCCGCCGCGATCGCCGGCATCGTCGGCGAGGAGGCGACGCCGGAGTACATCATCCCGTCGCCGTTCGACCGCGCCGTCGTGCCCGCGGTGGCGCGCGCGGTGGCGGAAGCCGCCGAGGCGACAGGAGCGGCCCGGCTCAGCGGCTCCTGATGCACCGCGTCGTGGCCGACCTGCGGGCCGCCGTCGCCCTGCGCGCCCCCGTCGACGACCGCGAGGCGGCCGCGATCGCCCGGTACGTCACCGCCCTCGACCGGTTGCCGTCCCCCCTCGACGAGCACGCCGCGAGGACCCACGTGACGGGCTCGGCGGTCGTCGTCGGCCCGCGCGGCGTCCTGCTCCATCGCCACAAGCGGATGGGAATCTGGCTGCAGCCGGGCGGGCACCTGGACCCCGGCGAGACCCCGTGGGAGGCGGCGGTCCGCGAGACCGCCGAGGAGACGGGTATCGCCGCAGCGCACCCCGACACCGGCCCGGTGCTCGTCCACGTCGACGTCCACGCGGCCCCGAGGGGGCACATCCACCTCGACGCGCGCTACCTGCTGCACGCCGGCGACGTGGCCCCCCGCCCACCCGCCGGCGAGAGCCCGGCGGTGCGCTGGTTCGCGTGGGACGACGCGATCGCGGTGGCCGACCCTGGACTCGTCGGGGCGCTGCGGGCCCTGCGGCCGCGCCCTCAAGCTCTCCCTACACGAGGCCGCGGTCGTTGAGGAAGCTGCGGGCGATCGCCTCCGGGTCGTCGCCGTGGATGCTGTGCCGGCGGTTGAACTCCACGAGGTCCTCGGTGGTGAGCGCGGAAGACACCGCGTTGATGGCCTCGGCCATATCGTCGGTAAGGACGTCCGCGCGCACGATCGGGGTGATGCTGTTCGGCAGGGTGAAGGGCCGGTCCTCGACGAGCACAACCCAGTTGTTCTCCTCGACGAGCGGGTCGGTGGAGAACAGCCGGGCGACGTCGACGGTCCCGTCCTCGAGCGCGGCCACGGTCAGGCGCCCGCCGGCGTCAGTCTGCACGAACTCGCCGAACTCGATGCCGTACACCGACCGCAGCCCCACCAGACCGGTGTGACGCT
Source organism: Egibacteraceae bacterium (assembly GCA_035540635.1). Classification (NCBI taxonomy): domain Bacteria; kingdom Bacillati; phylum Actinomycetota; class Nitriliruptoria; order Egibacterales; family Egibacteraceae; species Egibacteraceae bacterium. The sequence continues at coordinate 55,349 of DATLGH010000003.1, forward strand.
CGGAGAACTCGATGGGGCCGCCGACCGTGAGCCGTTCCGCGACCGGGGCGAGGTCGCTCACCGTCCGCAGGCCGTACCGCTCCGCGGTCTCGGCGGTGACGACGAGCTCGTCGCGGTTCTCCGCCGGCGAGGACTCGAGGACGGCCAGACCCCGCGGCTCGAGCTCGGCGCGCAGCCGCGCGGTGATCGCCTCGGGGTCGGTGGGGGCGATCTCCTCCTGGGTGATGAACGCGAGCGCGTTGCCGTTGTACTCGGGGAGGAAGTCGATCTCGCCCGACTCGAGGGCCGGGAAGGTGCCCTCCCGCCCGGCGAGCTGGCTGATGGCGGTCGTCGCGACCCCGCGGGCCTGCAGCGCCTGCGCGTAGAGCTCGGCGAGCACGACGCTCTCGCCGAAGTCGAACGCCCCCATGGACACCGGGGGTGTCGACACGCCGCCGCCGCAGCTGGCGAGTATCGCCAGCGCGACGGCGAGGCCCGCCACCGCCCGGACCCGCGGGTTCGTCATCGCGGCCTCCCGCCGGCTACTCGAGGAACCCCTGCTCGGTCAGCCAGTCCTCCGCGACGACCTCAGGGTCCTCCCGGTCGACCTCCATCCGGCGGTTGAGCTCGACGAGGTCCTCGGTCGAGAGGGCCGCGGCGACCTCGTCGAGCACCGCACGCACCTCGTCGGTCGCCGCCTCCTGGCGCACGACGGGGATGATGTTCTCCGCGGGGATGAGCGGGCGGTCCTCCTCGAGCACTACCCAGCCCTTGTCGTCGATGACGCCCTGCGTCGTGAAGAGCACGCCCACGTCGATGTCGCCCTGCTCGAGGGCCGCGATCGTCAGCACGCCGCCCGCGTCGAGGTCGCGGAAGCTCGCGAACTCGATGCCGTACACCTCCTCGAGCCCTGGCAGGCCGATGCGCCGCGTCCGGTACTCGGGCGGCCCGCCGAGGACGAGCTCGCCGCCGACCGGGGCGAGGTCGCTCACCGTCGAGAGGTCGTACTGCTCGGCGGTCTCAGGGGTGACCACGAGCGCGTTGCGGTTCTCCGCGGGGCTGGGGTCGAGCACGGCGATGCCCTCGTCCTCGAGCTCGGCGCGCAGCTCCTCCATGATCGCGTCGACGTCGGTGCTGTCCGTGCCCCCGGTGAGGTGGGACAGCAGCGCCCCGGCGTACTCCATGAGCACGTCGATCTCGCCGTTGCGCATCGCCGGGAAGTAGATCTCCCGGCTGCCGAGGTTCAGCTGGGTCTCGACGTCGAAGCCGCGCGCCTCGAGCGCCCCGGCGGCGATGTTGCCGAGCAGCAGGGCCTCGGGGAAATCCGCCGAGCCGACGGTGATCGTGCCCGGATCCGCGCCGGTGTCCGGGCCGGCCCCGGGCGCCTCCTGCCCGAGCGGGTCGTCGCCGGCGCAGGCGGCGAGCAGCAGCGCCAGGCCGACGAGCGCCCCGAGGACGCGGTGCGGCCCAGTTCGATGTCCCATATGCGTTCCTTTCGCGAGCGCAGGGTCCTCGTCAGGTCTATGCTGCGGCGGCGGTCATCTTCGCGTCCGCGTTCGCCTCCGCCAAACGCGCCGCCACCCCTTTGGGCACCACGAGTGCCTGGAGACGACCGAAGGCCAGCTCGACGGCGATGGCGAACAGGGCGACGAGCAACGCGCCGGCGAAGACCTGCGGGAAGTCCCGCACGGCGAAGCCGTTCACGATGTAGCGCCCGAGTCCTCCAGAGCCGGCGTAGGCGGCGAGCGTCGCGGTGGCCACGACCTGCACGGCCGAGGTGCGGATGCCGGCGAGCACGAGCGGCAGGGCCACGGGCAGCTCGACCCGCCAGAGCACCTGCAGGCCGGTCATGCCGACCCCCGCGGCGGCGTCGCGGACGTCGGGGTCGACCGCCCGGATGCCCGCGTAGGCGTTCGTGAGGATGGGCGGGACGGCGAACGCGACGAGCGGCAGGAAGATCGACAGGTCACCGAGCCCGACGAGCGTCACGACGAGCAGCACGAGGCCGAAGGTCGGCAGCGCGCGACCGGCGTTCGCGACGTTGACCGCGAGCGCCCCTCCCCGGCCGGTATGGCCGGCGGCGAGGCCCGCGGGCAGGGCGAGGAGGACCGCGACGAGGGTGGCCACGCCCGAGTAGTAGAGGTGCTCGAGCATGCGCGCGGGTACACCGTCGGTGCCCCGCCAGTGCACGGGGTCGGCGAACCAGGCGAGGGCGTCGGTGAGGAACTCCATCTATGCGCCCGCCCTTCGCCACGGCGTGCAGCGTCGCTCGACGGCGAGCAGGCCGAGGTCGGCGACGACGGCGAGCGCCACGCACCCCGCGACGCCGACGAGGAGCGGCGTGGCAAACCGCAGCCGGACCCCGTCGAGGAAGAGCCGCCCGAGGCCGCCTTGCCCGATGACCGCGGTGACCGTGACGAGGCCGATCGTCGTCACGGTCGCGATCCGCAACCCGGCGACGATGACCGGGAGCGCGAGGGGCAGCTCGACGGTGAGCAGCTGGCGCAGGCGGGTGTAGCCCATGGCCGCCGCGGCTTCCCGAACGTCGCTCGACACGCCGCGGAAGCCCTCGACGATGTTGCGGGTCAGCACGAGCAGCGTGTAGGCGGTGAGCGGCAGCACCGCGGTCGTTCGGGAGATGCCGGTGAAGGGCAGCAGCAGGACGAACAACGCGAGCGACGGCAGGGTGAACAGCAGCCCGGTGACGCTGAGCAGGGGCGCGTAGAAGCCGGGCCAGCGCACCGCGGCGAGCGACAGGGGGAAGGCGATCGCGAGGCCCGCGAGCACGGGCACGACGGTGAGCTCGACGTGCTCGACGACGAGACCCTGGATCCGTCCGGTGTTGCGGGCGATCCAGTCCCACCGGATGAGCGCCTCGCCGGCCTGGGCGACGGTGGGCAGCGCGGCGGGCAAGCTCACCGGATCTCCTTCGAGATCAGCTCCTGCGTGAGGATGCCCTCGTACACGCCGCCCCCCGACACCCGCACCGCCACGCCGGTGCGCGACGTGACCATGGCGTTCAGGGCTGCCCGCAGCGAGTCGTTCGCGTCGACCTGCAGGGCGAAAGGGCGCACGAGGCCGTCGCCGACCCGCTGCGCGTCGTCATCGAGCTCGTGGAGGGACACCCAGCCCTCCAGCGTGCGCTCGCCGCCGACGACCACGACCCAGTCGGTGCCGTGGGCACGAGCCACCTCGACCGCACGGCGGGCGCTGTCACCGGGGGACACGACGGGGCCCGGCTCGGCGGCGACCTCGCTGACCGCGATGAGGCCGAGGCGCTTCAACCCCCGCTCCTCGCCGAGGAACTCCTCCACGAAGGCGTTCGCGGGGTCGTTCAGCAGGTCGCGAGGGGCGTCGTACTGCTCGAGGACGCCCGCCTCGCTGAAGATGGCGATGCGGTCTCCCATGCGCAGCGCCTCGTCGATGTCGTGGGTGACGAAGGCGATGGTCTTGCGCACAGTGGCCTGGAGGCGCAGGAACTCCTCCTGCAGCCGCGCGCGCACGATCGGGTCGACGGCGCCGAAGGGCTCGTCCATGAGCATGATCGGCGGGTCGGCGGCAAGCGCCCGGGCCACGCCCACGCGCTGGCGCTGGCCGCCCGACAGCTCGTGGGGGTAGCGCCCCGCCGTGCCTGCCGGCAGCCCCACGAGCGCCAGCAGCTCTTCGACGCGCTCGGCTTTGCGGCGCTCGTCCCAGCCGAGCAGCGTCGGCACCGTCGCGATGTTGGCGGCCACCGTGCGGTGAGGGAACAACCCGATCTGCTGGATGACGTAGCCGATGCGCCGCCGCAGCTCCGCGGGGTTCGTCGCCGCCGCGTCCCGGCCGTCCACGACGATGCGCCCGCTCGTGGGCTCGACCATGCGGTTGATCATCCGCAGCGTCGTCGTCTTGCCGCAGCCTGACGGGCCCACGAAGACGACGACCTCCCCTTCGGCGATCTCGAGGCTGAGGTCGTCGACGGCCACGGTGCCGTCGGCGAAGCGCTTCGTCACCGCATCGAAGGTGATCACCGCGCCCTGAATCCTTCCACTCACTGCAGGCGCGCAGTATGGCACGAAGCGGACCGACGCCGAGGTCATCCGCCCGGGGCGACGCCCTCCTCGACAGGGTCGCCGCCGTGGGCGGGCCGCGTCCCCCGGGGGCGCGCCCGCGGCAGGCCGGCCACCCCGTCGAGCCGCCCCTCGGCGAGGGCCACGCCGAGGATGACCACGGCCGCGCCGGCGAAGAGGTTCCAGCCGAGGGGTTCGTCGAGCACCAGCACGCCGAGCGCCACGGCGACGACGGGGATGAGGTAGGTCACCATCGAGGTGCTCGTCGCCCCCGCCTCGGCGATGAGGTGGTAGTAGAGGAGGTAGGCAAGGCCGGTGCCGACCGCCCCGAGGGCGAGGACGCTGGCGACGACGGTCGAAGTGAGCGCAACGTCGCCGCCGGCCACGAGCGGCGCGGCGAGCCACAGAAGCGCCGCGGCCGCGCCGAGCTGGCCCGCCGCCAGGCTCGCGGGCGGGTAGCCGGTGCCGGACACGTACCGGCGGGTGTACACGAACGCCACGGCGTAGCAGGCGGACGCTCCGAGGCAGGCGAGCTGGCCGGGTAGCGAGCTCGTCAGCGGGTTGGTGTCCCAGGGCCCGACCACGAGGAGCACGCCGAGGAATCCGAGGCCGAGACCGAGTCCCCGCGGCAGGGACAGCCGCTCCTCGGGCAGCAGCCCCAGGGCGAACAACAGCGTGAACAGTGGGGTTGCGCCGTTCAGGACGCCGGCCAGGCCGGAGGTGATGCGCTCCTCGCCGTAGCCGATGAGGAAGAAGGGGATTATGTTCGCGATCACGCCGAGCGCCGTGAGGTGCGCCCACAGCCGCCTGCCTCTCGGCATCGGCTGGCGGCGCAGCGCGAGGATCGCCCACAGGACGATGGCCCCGGCGGACACGCGGCCGAGCACGATCTGCAGGGGGCTCAGGCCCTCGAGCGCGAGCTTGATGAACAGGAAGCTCGCGCCCCAGGCGAGCGCGAGCATGCCGAGCCGCACGAGGTTGCCACGGCTCACCGCGTCCGCTCCGTGCGCGCGGGCACCTGTTCGAGCCAGTCGGCCACCACCGTGACAATCTCGCTGAGGACGGCGCCCGGAGCCCGGCCGTCGGCCTTGCGCACCGCGAAGCCGTGGTCCGCCCCGACGACGACGTGGACCCGCGCGTCGATGCCCGACAGGTGCGCCCGCCGCTCCCGGTCGAGCAACGTGAGTTCGCAGAGACGGTCGCGGTCGCCCTGGACGAACAGCACCGGCACCGAAAGAGCCGGCCAGTGGTCGGTGCGCAGCCGCTCCGGCTGGCCCGCGGGGTGCAGGGGGTAGCCGAGCAGGACGAGGCCGGCGCAGGGTTCGCCCTGCGCCGCGAGCCGGCTGGCGATGCGCCCGCCCATGGAACGGCCACCGAGGACGAGTGCGCGAGCTCCCATGGCCTCGCGCGCGACGGCGATGGCGTCGCGGAAGGCCGACTCCAGGCGCGCCGCAGGGTCGGGCCGCTTCCGGCCGGCTTCGGCGTATGCGAAGTTGAAGGCGAGGACGGGGTGACCCCGGTCGGCAAGGCCCCGTCCCACCGCGAGCAGCAGGGGGTTCGACAGGTCCGTCCCCGCGCCGTGCCCGAGGACGAGACCGGCCCCTCCGCCATCGTCGGGGGGCGCCCACAGAACCGCACTGCTGTGGGGGACCGCCTGGGGTGGGCGCAGCGGCACGCGCAGGCGCTGCGTGAGGGCGGGGGACACGGGGCAGGCGGCTCCGGCTGGCGAGGACGGTACCCGACGATGCTACCGTCGTCCGGCCCCGCCCCCACCCCAGCGGCGGCCTGCGACATCGGGGGAGGGGAGACGCTACGGTCGGGGGTGCAGTCGTTTCTTCCCGTGCCGCCGGACGAGGAGAAGGGGGGTGATGCGGGCGCAATGGGTCGCGTCGTCCTCGCCGCGGTGGCGGTCGTCATCGCCTACATGGGCGTGACCTTCGTGCAGGTCTGGCGGGCGTCCCTCCAGGACGACGACGCTCCCGCTCAGGCGATCATCGTCCTCGGCGCGGCCCAGTACGACGGCCGTCCCTCCCCGGCGCTGCGCGCCCGCCTCGACCACGCGGCGGAGCTCTACGAGCGGGGCCGGGCGCCGGTCGTGTGGGTCACCGGGGGCCGGCAGCCCGGCGACCGCACCACCGAGGGCAAGAGCAGCTACGACTACCTGCGCGCGCACGGCCTGCCCGACGAGGCGCTGGCCATCGAGAACCAGGGGCGCAGCACCTGGGAGTCCCTGGCGGCGACGGCCCGCTTCCTGCACCAGCAGGGCAGGACGGAGGTGCTGCTCGTGTCGCACCCCTACCACTCGTACCGGGTCGCGGGCATCGCCGGGGAGCTCGGCCTCACCGCCCATGTGTCGCCCACCAAGGGGCACCCCCCCACCCCCGTGGAGAGCGCGCGGGCGCTCGGCCGGGAGACGGCCGCCGTCGCGCTCGGCAGGCTCGTCGGCTACCGCCGCCTGACCGGCATCGACCAGCGGCTGCCGCCTGGGCTTCCCCGGCCCGCGATGACCTCGGGGGGCCTGGCTACCCTGTCGCCATGAGCCGACTCCTCATCGCCTTCGGGCTCGCCGTCGCCCTCGCAGTGCCCGCCTGCACCACGGAGGGGCCCGACGCTGGTGCGCCCGCCACCGAGGCGCAACGGGAGGCGGCGCCACCCGCCGACGCACCGGCCGAGCCGAGCCCGGCGCCGCCCGAGGCGCCACCCCAGACCCCGCCCGAGGTCGCTCCGGAGGCCCCGCCCGAGCCGGTGGCCCCACAGGGCCCTCCGGCACTCGCCGAGGACCCCGTCGGGCTCGCACAGCAGATCGTCGCGGCCGAGCAGGCGATCCGCTCGGACCACGCGAGCCCGCAGGAGCTCGCCGACGCGGGTCACGTCCAACAGGCGGCGTACCGCCGGCTCGCCGCGACGCCCGGGTGGCGCGACGCGGTGCTCGGCGCCGTCCCTGCCGAGCTGCACGGGATCGTGGCCGCCCACGTCGACGCGCAGACCGGCCTGAGCGCCCTCACGACCCCGCAGTCGCAGCTGCCGGTCTGGCGGATCCTCCCCCCACCCCCCGCCGAGGAGCTGCTCGGCCACTACCGCGAGGCCGAGGCCGCCTTCGGCGTCGGCTGGGAGTACCTCGCGGCGATCCACCTCGTCGAGACGCGCATGGGACGCATCCGCGGCACGAGCCCGGCGGGGGCGCAGGGACCGATGCAGTTCATGCCGGGCACGTGGGCCGCCTACGGGGAGGGTGACGTCAACGACCCCCGCGACGCAATCCTCGCCGCGGGCCGCTACCTCTCGGCGAACGGCGCACCCGGCAACATGGACAACGCGCTGTTCCGCTACAACCGCAGCAACGCCTACGTCAGGGCGATCACGACGTACGCGGAGCAGATGCGCGCCGATCCCCGCACGTACCGGGGCTACTACCACTGGCAGGTGTACTACCGCACGACCGAGGGCGACCGCCTGCTCCCCGAGGGCTACGACGGCTCGAGGTGACGCGCGCAGCAGGGCAGCGGCGACCCAGCTGCCGTCAGGAAGGTCCCGAAAAAACCCATTGACGGGGAGGGCCGGAGCGAGTCAACTTTTGCCCCGCCGGGGGATCGGCGGCACGCGAAGGGGCGGGGTGCCAGCGCCCCGGGGACCAGAGGGGAAGCCATGCACGCGACTCGTCGGCTCTTCGGTGCCACGCTCACGCTCGCCGTCCTGCTCTCGCTGCTGAGCGCACCGGCAAGCGCGGACCACCCCGACCCCGCCGACGCGGTTGCCGACGACGGGGTGGTCATCGACCCCAAGGCGCAGCACGGTCCCCAGGAGGGGCACCTGCCGGCGTCGAGCGAGAACGTCCAGCTCGTCGGCAGGCTCGACACGCTCGCGACCGTTCCCGGTGGCATCGCCGACGTCGCCGCCCACCGCCGCTACGCCTACCTCGGCGCCTTCCGCCCGGAGTGCACCGCGCTCGGCGGCGGGGGCACGGGTGTGCACGTCGTCGACATCCGCAACCCCGCGAAGCCGACGAAGGTCGCCTTCATCCCGGCGCACCCCAACTCCTACGTCGGCGAGGGCGTGTTCGTCATGGCGATGAGCACCCCCTCCTTCACCGGCGACATCCTCATCCACAACAACGAGCCGTGCGACAGCACCCAGCCGTATGTGGGTGGCGTGTCGCTGTGGGACGTCACCGACCCGCGCAACCCCCGGCCGCTCGCCCTCGAGGCCGGCGACTTCACCCTCCCCGACGGCAGCGCCCGCATCATCCACGGCAAGCCGACGGCAGCGGCCAGCCACAGCGCGCAGGGCTGGACCGTGGGCGACCGGGCCTACCTCGCGATGGTGAACAACCCCGAGGCGCGCGACGTCGACATCCTCGACATCACCGACCCGCGCAACCCCGTGCAGATCGCGGAGGTGGGCCTGCCCGACTGGCCGGCGGCCGTGGTGCAGGGACACGGCGACAACCCGCACCACCACGACATGCAGATCAACTTCATCGACGGGCACTGGTACCTGCTCGTGTCGTACTGGGACGCCGGGCACGTCCTGCTCAACGTCGACGACCCCGCCAACCCCGTCTACGTCGGCCAGACGCGCTTCTTCGACCCTGACCCGTTCACGGGCCTTTCCCCGCCGACCGGCAACGCCCACCAGGCTTACTGGTCGAGCGACAACCGTTTCATCCTCGGCACCGACGAGAACTTCAACCCCTACCGTCTCGTCCCGCGGATCACGTCAGGGCCGTTCGCCGGCGAGGTCTTCACCGCGGTTCCCGCCCCCGGCGCGGCAGCGGTCACCCCCGACGCGCCCCTGAGCGGACCCACACGGTTCGTGGGGCTGGCCTGCGACCCGGCCACCGTGCCGCCTGCCCAGAGCGCGGAAGAGATCGCGGTGATCGAACGCGGCGTGTGCGCCTTCCAGGTCAAGGCGCAGAACATCATCGCCGCCGGCTACGCGGGCGGTGTCGTGTTCAACGCGGCAGCTGCCGGGGCCTGCGAAGCACTGGTGAACATGCTCATCACGGACAGCAACGTGCCGATGATCTTCGTGCCCCGCTCGGCGGGCTACAGGATCCTCGGGATCGAGGGCTACGTACCGGCGAACTGCCCCGCTGGTCCCAATCCGCCGCTACCGGCCGTCGGCACTGGCGGGCAGGGCGTCGACATCCGCTCCATCTTCCAGGGCTGGGGCCACACGACGCTGTATGACGCGCGGACCCTCCAGCCGATCGACGCCTACGCCGTTCCCGAGGCCCTCGACCCCGCCTTCGCGCAGGGGTTCGGGAACCTCACGGTCCACGAGGTGAAGACCGACCCGCGGGCAGGCGTCAACATGGCGTACCTCTCCTACTACGCCGCCGGATTCCGCGTGGTGGCGTTCGACGAGACCGGCATCACCGAGATCGGTCACTACATCGCCGAGGGCGGCAACAACTTCTGGGGCGTCTTCCCCGTCCTGCCGGGCAACGTCGGCGAGAACGGCAGAGGCCGTGGGGCCGACCGGGCCCGCCCGTTGATCCTGCTGAGCGACCGCGACAGCGGGTTGTGGATCTTCCGCTACACCGGCAAGGAACCCAAACCGCGCCCCGGCCCCCGACGTCCGTAGCGGCGAACCGCCGACTGCCGTCGGGCAGGAGTGATCGAGGGGCCTGCCGCGTCTCGGGGTGGCCGGCAGTGCTTCGGCGCCCCCGTGACGGGGAAGGCACCGGGCATGACCCGCCATCACTTCATCGACGGCACCTCGACACCCGGCTTCGGCGAGAAGACCATCCCCGTCGTCGACCCCGCCACCGGCCGAGACGTCGGCGCCATACCGGCGGGTGGACCGGGTGAGGCCGACGCCGCGGTGGCGGCCGCGCGCAAGGCCGCCCCCGGCTGGGCCCGCGCGCCGACGACGAGCCGGGCCGCAGCCCTCAAGGCGGCCGCCCGCGCGGTGCGCGCATGCGCCGACGAGCTCGCACAGCTGCAGACCGCCGAGAACGGCAAACCCCTCGGCATGTCCCGCGGGGACGTCGAGACGGCGGCCGCAACCTTCGAGCAGTTCGCCGAGCTCGGGCCACTGCACCGGGGCCGATCCCTCCACGGCGACTGGGGCGCCCTCGACGCGATGGTGCACGAGCCCTACGGCGTCGCGGCCCTCGTCGTGCCGTGGAACGACCCCCTCGGGCTCGCCGCGCAGATGCTCGCCGCCACGCTCGTCGCCGGCAACACCGTCGTGCTGAAGCCCTCCGAGCGCACGCCGCTCGCCACCGCCCGCCTCGTCGAGCTGCTCGACCTGCCGGCGGGGGTCTGCAACCTCCTGCTCGGCGACGGCCGGGCGGGCGAACCGCTCGTCGAGCATCCCGACGTCGACCTCGTGCTCCACACCGGCTCGGTGGCCACGGGTCGGCGCATCGCCGAGGCGTGCGGCCGGCAGCTGAAGAAGGCCGTCGTCGAGCTCGGTGGCAAGGACCCGCTCGTCGTCGACGCGGGCGTCGACCCGCGGTGGGCCGCGGAGCAGGCGGCGCAGGGCGCCTTCGCCAACTGCGGGCAGATCTGCACTGCGGTGGAGCGCATCTACGTCCACGCCGACGTCGCCGACGCGTTCGTCGACGCGCTCGTGGAGCGGGCCGAGGAGCTCGTCGTCGGCGACGGCCGTGAACCTGGAACGGACATGGGACCGCTCGTCGACGCACGTCAGCGCAACCTCGTGCACCGCCACGTCACCGAGGCGGTGCATGCAGGCGCGATCCTGCGCACCGGTGGGGTGATCCCCGACGGCCCCGGCTTCTTCTACCCGCCGACCGTGCTGACCGGCGTGACGGACGACATGGCGGTCATGCGCGAGGAGACCTTCGGGCCGGTCGCGCCGGTTCGGGTCACCGCCTCCTTCGCCGAGGCGGTCGAAGCCGCGAACCGCACGGAGTACGGTTTGGCCGCGACGGTCCTCACCGCCTCGCAGGCGCACGCGCAGGAGGCGTGGCGCGAGCTGCGGGCCGGCACGGTGAAGGTCAACGCGGTGTGGGGCGGGGCGCCGGGCGGCGCCGCGCAGCCCCAAAAGGCGAGCGGTCTGGGCTACGGCTACGGCCCCGAGCTACTCGACGAGGTGACGACGACGAAGGTCGTGCACTATCGGCCGGCGGGCGGGTGACCTCGCCGGGCGTCGGGGGCCTCTCGAGGTGACGCGCGCCCCTCTCCCCGCAGCGACGTTGCGGGAGAACCTCTCAGCAGGCGTCGTCGGGCAGGTCCCCGCACCGTGGTCGTCGTCGGCCACGAGCAGTGCGTACACCCGCTCGGCAGCGCTCTGCATCCGCGACCCCAGTGGCCCGGTTGCCTCGGCGCGAAACGCGTCGACCAACTTGTTGTTGAAGGCTCAATAGCGCGCTATGGTGGAGGACATGAGGTTGAAGGATCAACTTTCGAGAGGGCCGGTGCGGTGATCACGCGACTGAACCACGCGGTGCTGTTCGTCCGCGACGTCGAGCGCAGCGCCGCCTTCTACGTGAACGTGCTGGGCTTCCGTCGCCTGCCGATGGACGTCGGGTTCGACGCGGCGTTCCTCCAGGCCCCCGGTTCCACGAACGACCACGACCTCGGGCTCTTCGGCATCGGTTCCGCGGCGCAGCCGTTCCCGGCCGGCCGCAGCAGCGTCGGGCTCTACCACCTCGCGTGGGAGGTCGACACGCTCGAGGCGCTCGGCCGCCTCGAGCGGGCGCTCGCCGACTCGGGCGCGCTCGTGGGCGCGAGCGACCACGGCACGACAAAGAGCGTGTACGGGCGCGACCCCGACGGGCTGCAGTTCGAGCTCGCCTGGATCGTGCCCGCGGACCGCCTGACCGAGGACGCGCTCGATGCACGCTCGCGCATCGGCCGCCTCGACCTCGCCCGGGAGCAGGCTCGGTACGGGTCTGCCACCCCGGGGGGAGTAGGAATCTCTCACTCCACACACCCCTGAAACCGTTCCCAGGGCGCTTCGGCGCCGCCGCACCCCAAGAAGGAGAGCACCATGTCGCAAGCTGTTTCCGTCCGCACCGTCGCCGGCGTGCAGGCCCCCGAGGCCGGCACCTACGCCATCGACCCCGACCACTCGGTCGTCGAGTTCGTCGTGCGCCACCTCGGCCTTGCGAAGGTGCGGGGCCGGTTCAACGAGTTCGAGGGCATGATCGACATCGCTGAGGACATCGAGCAGTCGTCCGCGCGGGTAACCATCCAGGCCGCGAGCATCGACACGCGCTCGCCCGACCGTGACACCCACCTGCGCAGCGGTGACTTCCTGGACGCCGAGAATCACCCCGCTCTGGAGTTCCGGTCGACCCACGTGCGGCACGAGGGTGGGGAGTGGCTGGTCGACGGCGAGCTCACCGTCGCCGGCGTCACCCGCCCCGTCACCCTCGACGTCGAGTTCGAAGGTGCCGCGACCGATCCGTGGGGCAACGTGCGCATCGGCTTCTCCGCAGGGACCAGGCTCAACCGGGAGGACTTCGGGCTGACCTGGAACCAGGCGCTCGAAACCGGCGGTTGGCTCGTCGGCAAGGACGTCCGGATCGAGCTGTCGGTCGAGGCGATCAGGCAGGGCTCGTAGGGCTGCTGCGCTCGAGCAGGCACAGCCCGAGCTGCGCCACCTCGGCAAGGGTGTCGCGGGCGTCGCCGCCCCACTCGGGGGCGTGCTCGCCGAGCAGCGTGGCGGTCGCCATCAGGGCGACCGCCACGTCCGCGTTCACCGCCACACCGAGCGCCGCGAGGTGTTCGGTCAGGGCGAGCTCGAGCAGATGGAGCTCTGCCGCCTGCCAGGCCTCGGCCTGCGCGGCCTGCCCCCGTACGCATGCCGCGAGGGCGCTGATGTCGTTCACGTGTCCCCCTTCCCGCGCCTCCTACGGTAGCGCCGGATCGGGGGGAGCGAAAGCCCCCCTTTCGGGGCGGGGCGTTGCTAGGAGCGGTCGTCCAACCGGGACCGCACGGCGTCGCGCACGCGGTCGACGAGCGCGGCCGCAGGCGCCGCCGCAAGCTTGCCGATCGGACCCGTCGGGGCCGAGGGGTGGGGGCGCGTCGGCACGATGGAGCGGGCGCCGTCGAGGGCCCTGCCGAGGCTGGCGAGCTCGTCGGCGGAAAGCGCCTCGCGCACCCGGGGGAAGAGCGTGGACTCCTCCTCCTCCACGTGGTGGCGCACCTCGCTAACCAGCTGCTGCATGCGCTGGTCGAAGCCGGCCTCGTCGGCGGTCATCTTGTCGACCTCGTTCAGCGTCTGCTTGATCTCGAGGTGCTCGTCGACGGCCTCGTCGGCCAGCGCCTCCCCGTCCGGGACGGCCGCTCGCAGCCTCGGGTAGAACAGCAGCTCCTCGATCTCGCCGTGGACGGCGAGGTCGTGGACGACCTCGTGGGCGATCTTCGTGCGCTCCTCCACGTCGGTCGTGCCCTCGTACTGCTCGAACAGGGTCTCGATGTGGCGGTGGTCGCGGGTCAACAGCTCGATCGCGTCGGTGTTGCTCTCCATGGCAAGCCTCCTCGGGACTGCGGGCGCGGTTCGCGTCCGGTTTCCCCCATGGGCCGGCGGTTATCCCCGGGGGCCTCTGCCGGGCGGACGGCCCATGCGGACTGTGCGGCAGCCCGCGGCCGCGAGAAGCGCGACGAGGGCCAGGCCGGGCACACCGCCGCCCACGCCCGCAGCGCTCCCTTCGCAGCCGGACGGGTGGGGAGGGCGGCGCTGTCCACAGCGGTCGCGCCGGGCCCGGGCGTCAGGGCCGCTGCCGCCTGCCCGCCGACCGGGACGCTGCCGGCGAGCTCGACGTCGACGAGCGCGGTGCCCGACCCCGTGCCGTAGCCGTAGAGCAGCGTGACCCAGCCCTGGTTGAGGACCGACCCGGAGTACAGCGCGTAGCGCAGGTCCGACCAGGAGATCTCCGGAGCGATGGCGTCGACGCGGGGGTCCACGGCTGCGCCCATCGTCTGGATGCCCGCGGCGTAGGAGCCGCCGGACATGCCGACGACGGGGTCGCCGGAGGCGTCGGTCGCGACCGGCGCGTTCTCCACCGCCCAGTCGATGAGGGCCCTGACGTCACAGCCCTCGACGTCGGGGTCGTTGATGCGGATCTCCCCGCCGGAGCAGCCGAAGCCCCGCTGGTCCCACGTGACCACGACGTAGCCCTCGGCGAGCAGGCGCGCGAGCGTGCCCGCGCCCGTGTCGACGAAGTCGCGTCCCGGCAGCCTGGTGCCCTGTCCCCGCTCCCGGCTGCCGCCCCACCCGTGCGTGCGGAGCATGAGCGGCGGCGCTCGAGGAGGCCCGGCGCTCCGCTGGGCGAGCGCGGGCAGGGCCGGGGACAGCCGGCTCGTCACCGCCTGCACCCCCGCCGGACGTTGGAGCGCCGCTACCCGCTCCGGGGCGCCCGGGGCGAGGACAGCGATTCACGTGGAGCCCGGAGGTGGGCTTTGCGCCCCGGCCGGCGCCCGCACGGCCAGGACGGTTTCTACGCATTCTCCCTGTTGCGTGCCGCCCACCGGCACGCGGATACTCCCGCCGGCGGAGAGGGTCAACCGGCCGGGGGGAGATCACCATGTGGAGCCAGGTGCACGAGATTGCGGCGGGGCAAGCAACGACTGCTCGGCCGCCCCGCAGGCGCGCTCTCACCGTCGCCCTTGCGGTGCTGCTCGCCACGGCGGCCAGCCTCGTCGCGTTGCCGGCGGCCGACGGCGCGCCCGCACGGCCGACCGGACCGCAGCGCTACGAGATCTGGGCCCTCGACCAGGGGGCGGGGATGAACCGCATCCACGTGTACAGCCCGGCCCTGCGCGAGCTCGCCCGCATCGAGCTCGACGGGATCGTCGACACGCCGCACATGATCGACTTCGACTCGCGCCAGCGGTACGCCTTCGTGGCGAACACCCGCTCGGGCAACGTCGTGGTGATCCGTGCGGTAGACCGCCAGGTCGTCGCGGTGATCCCGACCGGGGCGACGGCGCACATGGCGGCGGTGACCCCCGACGACTCCGCGGTGTGGGTGGCGAACATCGGCGCCGGCACGCTGACCGAGATCCTGCTCGACCTCGACGCGGAGCGTTTCACGCTCGGACGGACGATCAGGATCGCCGACGACCCGCTGTTCCGGCAGTGGGAGGGGTTCCCGAGCGCCCGCCCGGTCTGCCATGAGTACACCGCCGACAGCCGCTACGCCTACGTCACGCTCGGCCCCGCGGCGGGGGGGCTGGTCGTCGTCGACCTCCACGAGGGCCGGCTCGTGCGGGTCTTCGACCCCGACGTGGTCAAGGCGAACTGCGGCCTCGCCCGCTCCGCCGACGGCACGAAGATGTACGCCAACCACGGCCTGGTCGACCCGCCTGCCGGGGAGTGGTACGTGTTCGACACGCGCGACCACACGCTCCTGCGAACGGCCGGCAGCGGAGGCGTCGACGCACACGGCGTGCGGGTCAGCCCCTCGGGCGGGGAGCTGTGGATGGTCAACCGCGCGTCGAGCAACGCCATCGTGGTCGACACCGCCACCGACGAGGTGCTCCGCACCATCCCGTTCGTCGGCCGCTCCCCCGACATCCTCGACTTCTCGCCGGACGGCACGCGCGTGTACGTGAGCCTTCGCGGGCCGGAACCGCGCAGCGGACCCCACGCCATCCAGGGTGAGACGCCCGGCTTCTCCGTGCTCGACACGGCCACCGGCAAGATCCTGGCCACGGTCGTCCCGTCCCCCGGCCAGCGCGCGAGCGACTTCCACGGCATCGCCGTGCGACGCTGCCTGACCCCGGTCTCGCCGAAGGCGTCGCGCACCGGGGCGCAACGCGCCGAACGCTGCGCCGACTGAGCCGGTAGGTCGGCTGGCCGCCTGCGTCTTGCCGAGCGCTCAGCCGATCCGCCGGGAGGCCGGGACGGATCCGAGACCCCGCGCGCCATCCCCCTCCCACCGTGGGCGACTGGTGCGAACGCCCGGGGCGCCACTACCCTTCGGAAGTCGTGGCGGGCGTCAACCTCATCCCGCCGCGGAAGGTGAACCGTGGCTTCGACCCTGCATGCCGGCATCGGCATCGCCATCCTCGGTGTGCTGTCCGCTGCCATGACATTCGGCATGGCTCACCATGCGGCGCAGGTGTCAGCGCCCGAGGCCGAGTCCGAGCCCGCGACGTCGATCGCGGCGTTCAAGCCCCGGCCACCCGCACGCGCGCCGACCGACCAGCCGATGCGCGCGGCCCGCCCGGCGCCGGCGTTCCGGATCTCCGGGAGGGGAGAGGGCCACGGCGTGGGCCTGAGCCAGTGGGGCGCCTACAGCATGGCCCGCGAGGGCGCCGACCACGAGACGATGCTGCACCACTACTACACCGGCGTGCGGGTCGGCTCGCACCCGGCGACCGCCAACGAGATCCGCGTCGCCCTCTTCCACGGCAACCCCGCCGTCGCCGACCCCGGGCGGGTCCTCCTGCAGTCGCCGGGCGGCGGCGTCGCCGTGGCGCTCGCACCCGGAGCCCCCGGGCACCTCATGCCCCCCGGCACGCAGTGGACCCTGGCGCACGACGGCGCGTTCGTGCTGCTCGACGGCAACGGCGCCGAGATCGAGCGAGGTCCGGGGCCCGTGGCCGTGACCTACCCCACCGGGGGGCCGGCGGCGCTGCGCCTGCCGCAGGTCGCGCGGTCGGGTGCCAACCACGAGGGCGGCCTGAACCGCGGCCATCTCGAGGTCAGCGCCGGAGGTGGTGTGCTGCGCCCCGTGGTGACGCTGCCCATGGACGACTACCTGCTCGGGGTCGACGAGATGCCCGGCAACTGGCCACTGGAGGCTCTGAAGGCTCAGGCGGTGACCGCCCGCACGTTCGCCGCCGGCCGTGTGGCGGCGGGACTGCGTCCCGAGTGCGCCTGTCACGTGACCGCCACCGTGGCCGACCAGGTCTACGTCGGCTACGGCCACGAGGGCGCCGCCGGGACGAACGGGTGGCGGGGCGCGGTGACCGGCACGGGCGGCAAGGTGCTGATCTACGACGGTGCCCTCGTCGAGGCTGTCTACTCCGCCGCGCACGCCGGCACGAGCGAGCACGTCGAGCAGTCGTGGGCCTTCGACGGCAGGACTTTCCCCTACCTGCGCAGCGTCGCGGACCCGTGGGTCCACGACCCGCTCGTCGTCGGGGAGTACCGCCGGGCTGCCTGGGCGCATGGTGTCGACCACGCCGTGCTCGCCGACCTCGTCGGCCTGGCCACCGTCGCCCGCGTCGAGGTGGCGCAGCGAACCGTCGGCGGCAGCCCCGAGGAGCTGGCCGTGTCCGGCTGGGATTGGAACGGCGCACGGGTCGAGGACGTGCCGTTCCGCGGGCAGGGCATCGGCGTGGCCGCAGCCGATCTGTTCCTCGCGCTGCGCGCCCGCAACGCCCACCCACCTTCCCAGCAGATCGCCGAGTTCGGCTTCGTCGCCTTCCCCGACGTGCCGGGGCTCTCCCCCCACGCCTACAACGTCGCGGCGATCGCCGAGCGGGGCGTCGCCGCCGGTCGCCCCGACGGTCTCTTCGGCCCCGACGACCCCGTCCGCCGCGACCAGATGGCCACCTTCCTGGCCCGCGCCCTGAACCTGCCGCCCGTGGAGGAGGACCACTTCGGCGACGTGCCTGCGGACTCGGTGCACCGCCGAGCGATCAACGCGCTCGCCGCAGCAGGCGTCGCGGCAGGCCTCGGCGATGGGCGCTTCGGACCGGCCACCGCGGTGACCCGCGAGCAGATGGCCACCTTCCTCGCTCGTGGGTTCGCACTGGCCCTCCACAATGAGGACCGCTTCGCCGACGGCGCCGGCTCGGCGCACCGCCAGGCGATCAACGCGGTGGCCGATGCGGGCATCACCGCGGGTTGCGCGCCGACCCGCTTCTGCCCCCGCGACCCGGTCACCCGGGGACAGATGGCGAGCTTCCTCGCCCGCGGGATCGGCTACGGCTGGTAGCACGCGTCAACCTGCGCGTTGCGCCAGAGCGAAGGATCGACATGGCCTGGCTGAGGTCACCGTCGGCCGACCATGACGCTGCGGCGGCTCGAGCGCGCACGGCCTGTGCCGGGTTCGGCGGGTCGCGCGGCCAGCTCGGCGCGAAGTCGATCGCAGGGAGCTGGCAGGCGGCCGTGCACGGCGGCCGGTGAGCTCGGGCCTTTCGCGACGACGGACAAGCCGCTTTCATGGATGCACGGTGGTGACGAGGTGCCTGCCGATGGACGTGGCGGGCCGCGCTGTTTCCCGGGAGGCCCGCCTGGCCGGGCAGGCCCAAGGAGGATCGTCATGAGCGACGAGCGTGCATTTCCCTCACCGCTCGGTGTGCCTGCGGGGCCGTCGCTGTCCACACCGCAGCTCATCGCCGCCTACCTCGCCGGCGCGCGCACGGGTTGCGCGCCGGAGGCGCACATCGAGTGGCCGGTGCTCATGGCCCACGACCACCTCGTCGCAGTGCACGTCGACGGCGCCGTGCTCATGCGCGGCGAGGTGCCCGCCGTCGCCGAACCGGTGCGGGCGGCGCTACAAGACGCCATGGAGGCCGTCGGCGTCCTCCTCGTCGAGGAGGAATCGGTGCTCGCCGGGGCCGTCGCTGCCGAGCTGGCCGTCCCGCGCGGGTTCGAATGGGACCTGTGGGCCCGAGACGCCGACGAGGCGCGCGAGGTGCTCGCCGCCCGTGCGCTCGGCCAGGCGGTCGGCATCCCGGAGGCGGATGCCGACATCGAGCGCAGGCGGGCGGAAGCGCAGACGGAGGCCTTCCTCCGGCAGATCGAGCGGGAGTGGTAGCCGGAACCACGCCTCCCGCGGGCGGGTGGTAGTCACACCGCGCACCAAAGATGATCCGATCGGATCATGGAGTCCTGCGTGCATGCACCCGACTATGGAGGAGGCCGGGAAGGACCGAGGACGGGGGGAGGCATCGACACGTCGACACCGGCGATGCTGGCATTGTCGGGCAGCGTCGCGCTCGGCTACTTCGTCATCGCGCTCGTGGTGGCGCCCAGGATCCGCATGCCGAGCGCGTCACCGAGGGTGGTACTGCTCGTCCGCGGTGCGGCGATCATGTTCTTCCTCGGATGTGGTCTGACGCACCTGCACATCCTCGTGCACACCCACGGCGTCGGCGGCAGGGTCCGGCCGGTCGAAGCGCATGACCTCGCCATCCACGTCATGCAAGCGGTCGGCGCCTGGCTGTTCATCGTGGGCGCCGCCCTCAAGCTCGAGCTGCACGTCGTCGCCTCCGACCGGACCGCCCGGCAGCGCGACGTCGCCAGAGCGAAGCTGGCCGCGCAGCAGGTCATCACCGCGGCCTTCGAGCGGCGTGCCGCGAGGGCCTCGGCCCTCGCCCGCATGAGCGAGCAGGCACTGACGCAGCGCGACCCCGCCGACTTCGCCCGTCACGCGGCGACGGTCGTACGCGAGGCGCTCCCGCACCGTTGCTCCGTCAGCATCGCCGAGCACGCGCTCGCGCCGGTGTCCCCCACCGCTGACCGCCTCCTCATGGTGGAGTGCACCGACGACTGCGACGACGGGGACATGGAGTTCATCGCTTCCGCGAACAACGTGATCACCAGCGCCGTACGGCGTCTGCACCTCGAGGAGAAGCTGCGCTTCCGCTCGTTGCACGACCCGTTGACGGGCCTGCCCAACCGCGTCCTGTTGATGGACCGCCTCGAGCAGGCGCTCAACAGGACGATGCGCTCGAACCTGCCGGTGTCGGTGCTCTTCATCGATCTCGACGGGTTCAAGCGCGTGAACGACGCGCTGGGGCACGAGGCCGGCGACCAGCTCCTCGGGGAGGTCGCTGCCCGCCTGCGCGCCGTCGCCAGGAGCGAGGACACGGTCGCGCGGCAGTCAGGCGACGAGTTCATCCTCGTGTGCGAGCGGACCGACGCCACCACTGCGCTGGACATCGCCCGGCGCATCGCCGAGAGCGTCAGCAGGCCCTACCCGCTCGTCGACGGCGGCGTGCACGTCACCACCAGTATCGGCATCGCGACCAGCGATCGCGCCTGCGCCGCCGAGGAGCTGCTGCGCCGCGCCGACACCGCGATGTACTACGCGAAGCAGCGTGGCCCCGGCGGCGTCGAGACGTATGGGGAGGCGCTGCGGGCTCGGATCGTTCGCAAGGAGCAGATCGACCGCAACCTGCGGGGGGCCCTTATCCGCGGTGAGTTCTCCCTGGTCTACCAGCCGATCGTCGGCCTGCCCGTCCGAGGACGCCCCGAGCAGGTGATCGGCGCGGAGGCACTCCTGCGCTGGCACCACGGCGTCGACGGGCCGGTCCCCCCGGCCGAGTTCATCCCGGTGGCGGAGGCCCGGGGCCTGATAACCCCCATCGGCGAGTGGGTCATCGCCCAGGCATGCGCGCAGGCGGCCCGCTGGCGCGCACAGATGCCCGAGGACGAAGAGCTGCTCATGGCGATCAACCTCTCCGCACGCCAGCTCGCGGAACCCGATTTCGCGAGCAAGGTCCGCGCCGCGGTCCTCGCAGCCGGGGCCCGACCCGCGGACATCGTCGTGGAGCTGACCGAGACGGCGATAACCGACGGCGACCAGGAGTCGGCGCCGTTGGCCGCGACGCTTCGCGAGCTGCGGGCGTTCGGCATGCGCGTGGCCCTCGACGACTTCGGAACCGGCTACTCCAGCCTGACCCATCTGCGCACGCTTCCGCTCGACATTCTCAAGGTCGACAGCTCCTTCGTGGCCGGGCTCGGCAAAGGCGGCAACGAGCAGGCGATCGTCACCGCGCTCGCCGGCTTGACCGAGGACCTCGGCGTGCAGGTGGTGGCAGAAGGCGTGGAGACCCCTGAGCAGCTCATCGCTGTCCGCAACCTCCGCTTTCACATGGCTCAGGGCTTCCTGCTCGGCCACCCGATGCGTCCCGCGGAGATCGCCGACCTTCTCCCGATCGCGGGCGTCGATGCCGTCGCGGAGCGCGAAAGTGTAGAAGTTCGCGGGCGAGACGTCCCCAGCCTCACCAGACGCACGGACTCCGGGACGGCACCGAGTTCCCCGTCGACATCAGCCTGAGGCCTCTGGAGACCGAGCACGGCAGGGTGGTGTCGGCAAGCCATCCGCGGCGTGACGGAGCGCAAGCGGGCGGGGGAGGCGCTCCGGCAGGCCTACGAGAAGCTGTCGGCCTCCGTCCACGAGCTGGAGCGCCACGACCCGACCTGCCGGTCTTCCCACACCCTCCCCAAGGTAGGGATCGTCGGGCAGGTTCTCCTCGCCCGCGGAGACCAGCGGTCGCTGGCGGACGAGCTCGGCGGCGCGCACGACGAAGGTCGCCATCTGGTCGCGCCGCGCCCCCGGGAAGGCGCATACTCGCTCGAGCTCACCCCGCGGGCGATGCCGTACCAGACCACACACGCGATCGCTTCCCCGTGGACGTTGCCCTCGACATCGACGAACCCCGGGGACGGCACGTCGCCTTCCGGACACGCAGCCGACGCCGCTGCGGCCCGCGGTACGGGACTGAGGTACGCCGCGGTCAATGCCGACACCCACGCGACATGGCGTCAACAGCTCCTCGACGGGTTCGTCCGAGGCGCGGCCCACGCCCGGGCCAGGCGCCAGCGTCGGGAAGGTCCGTGGCTCGGGCTCGACAGCGCCGGCGGCATGCGGTTAGGTGGTCGTCACAGGGGGACGTCCGCGCGGGTCCGTGGCGGCGCCCCCGCGAAGGCGAGGAGGAAACCGTGACGTCCCAGGAGTACGTGACGCTCGACTCGGCCGAGCAGCCCGGGATCAGCATCGAGGAGCTGCAGCTCGCCACCCGCAACCACGGCATGCCGCTCGAGGCGCTGCGCTACGACGTGACCCCGCTCGGGCTGCACTACCTGCTCACGCACTTCGACATCCCCGCACTCGACCCCGCCACCTGGCGGCTGCGGATCGGCGGGTGGGTCGCACGCCCGTTGACGCTCACCCTCGACGAGCTGCGCGCCCGGCCTACGGTCACCCGGCGCGTGACCATGGAGTGCGCGGGCAACGGCAGGGCGCGGCTGTCACCCCGCCCCGTCAGCCAACCATGGCTCCTCGAAGCGGTCGGCACCGGCGAGTGGACGGGCACGCCCGCCGCCGATGTCATTGACGAGGCCGGCGTCACCCCCGACGCGATCGAGGTCGTGTTCACCGGTGCCGACCGCGGCGTGCAGGGGGGCGTCGAGCACGCGTACGCCCGGAGCATCACCCTCGACGAGCTGCGGGCCACGGGGGCGCTGCTGGCGTGGGGGCTGAACGGCGTCGCCCTGCCACCCCAGCACGGGGCGCCGGTCCGCCTCGTCGTACCCGGCTGGTACGGGATGACGAGTGTGAAGTGGCTGACGTCGATCGACCTCACGACCACGCCGTTCGACGGCTATCAGCAGGCAGGTTCGTACCGGTTCCGCCAGACCCCCGACGAGGTCGGTGATCCGGTTACGAGGCTCGCGGTCCGCTCGCTCATGATCCCGCCGGGCATCCCCGACTTCCTCACCCGCCGGCGCATCGTCGACCGCGGCACGCACGAGCTGCGCGGCCGGGCGTGGGCGGGACGGGCGCCGATCGCCGCGGTGGAGGTCAGCACGGACGGTGGCCGCACCTGGCAGGGCGCGGACCTGCACACGCCCTCCGACCCCGCGGCGTGGACCGCCTGGCGCGCCGTCTGGCACGCCGACGCCCCTGGCGAGACGGAGGTCTGCTGCCGGGCGCGGGACACGTCCGGCAACGCCCAGCCGGATACGCCGTCGTGGAACCTCGGGGGCTACGCGGTGAACGCCGTGCAGCGCGTCGCCGTCACCGTCCGCTGAGGGCTCTCGAAGGAGGCCGGCTCACTGCGCCCGCCTCCCGCCTGGCGTGGACGGTGCGTTGACCCACACGGTCTTCGCGTTCGTGAACTCGCGGATGCCGGGGGCCGCCAGCTCCCGCCCGTAGCCGGAGTCTTTCACGCCCCCGAAGGGCAGCCGGGGGTCGGACTTCACGAGCTCGTTGACGAAGACCATGCCCGACTCGATGCGGGCCGCGAACCGCTCACCCCGCTCGAGGTCGCCGGTCCACACCGCCGCGCCGAGCCCGAACCGTGAGCTGTTCGCCAACGCCAGGGCCGCCTCGTCGTGCTCGGCGTCCATGAGCACGGCGACGGGCCCGAACACCTCCTCGGCCGCCGCGGGGGCCTGCGCATTCACGTCGCGCAGCACGGTCGGGGGGTAGTAGAACCCGGGACCCTCGACGGGCTGACCACCCGTGAGAAGGGTGCCGCCGTCCTGGTGGTCGAGCGTGCGGCGCACCTGATCGTGGACGGTGTCGCGCAGGTCGGCGCGGGCGAGTGGCCCGACGTCGGTCTCCTCGTCGGTCGGGTCGCCGACGACGAGCTGTGCGACCTCCTCGCAGAAGCGTTCGACGAACTCCTCGTAGACCTGCCGGGCGACGATGATCCGCTTCGCGTTGATGCAGCTCTGCCCGGAGTTGAGAAAGCGACTCGCCACCGCCGTCTTCGCCGCCATGGCGAGGTCCGCGTCGTCGAGGACGGTGCAAGGGTCGGATCCCCCGAGTTCGAGCACGGTCTTCTTCAGGTGCCGCCCCGCGGCGCCGCCGACGGCCCGTCCGGCCCCGTCGCTGCCGGTCAGCGTCACGCCACGCACCCGTCGGTCGGCGATGATCCGGTCCGCTTGCTCGTGGCTGATCACCAGCGCCGTGAAGCCACCTTCGGGCAGGCCAGCGGAGAGGAACGCTTCCTCGAGCGCGAGGGCGCACCCCGTGGTTGCGGCGGCGTGCTTCAGCAACCCGACGTTGCCCGCCGCAAGCGCCGGCACCGCGAACCGCAGCACCTGCCACAACGGGAAGTTCCACGGCATGATCGCGAACACGGGCCCGAGTGGGTCGAAGCGGACGTAGCTGCGGACGGCCTCGGTGTCGTGCTGCTCCGGCGCCAGGTACCCGGGGCTGTGCTCGGCGTAGTGCCGGCACAGCCACACGCACTTGTCCACCTCCGCGCGCGCGGCGGTGATCGGCTTGCCCATCTCCGCGGTGACGAGGCCGGCGAGGTCGTCGCGACGCGCCTCGAGCACCTCGGCGGCCTTTGCGAGCACGCCCAGGCGCTCGTCGAGCGGGCGGTGCCCCCAGTCGTCCTGCCACCGCGACCACGCCCGCGCCAGCCGCTCCCCCACGGCGGCGTCGTCGTGGCGCTCGTAACGGCGGAGCACCTCGCCCGTGGCGGGGTTCACCGTCTCGATCACGTCGCACCTCCGGATCAGCCGACCTCGCCCAACGCAGCCGGCGCGTCAGTGGTCGCGCTCGTCTCCCCTGGTGGCGCCCGCCATCACGGCGTCCACGTCGTACCCGTCGAGCTGCTGTCTGATCAGGCCCGTGGCCGCAGCGACCTGCTCGGCCAGCTTCGCCTGCCACTCCTCGTGGAACACCGCCCCGTCCACGAGCGTGCTCCGGTGCGCGTCGTCGAAGGCCTCGGCCCGCAGCAGCCGGCCGAGGCCTTCGAGCAGACGCAGGACCGTGACGGCGTCGGTTGCGGTGAGGTGGACGGCGGCAGGTCGGTCAACCATCACCGATCGCCTACCCGCGCTGCGTGACCTGCATGCATCTGGCGCACGTGGCGGCTGCTACGTTGCCTGCATGCGCCACCCTTCCGCCTACCGCCAGCTCGCCACCGTCTGCTGCGCGCTCGTCCTCCTGCTCGCCGCCTGCGGTCCGGGCGGCGAGTCCGGCACGGACGACGAGGCGGCGGACGTGCGGGCGCAGCTCGAACAGGCGCAGGAGCGCATCGCCGAGCTCGAAGGCGAGCTCGAAGCGGCCCAAGAAGCGGCCCACGACGACGACACTGAGCCGACCCCGCCGGGTGACCGCGGCGAGCCGGCGACCCCTCACACGCCGGAAGGACTCGTCGAGCAGCTCCGCACGTACTTCCCCGCCGCCGACCTGCCCGAGGGGTGGCAGCCCGGCACGACCAGCTGGGTGCCCGCCGACGTCCCTGTCGGTTACGGCCAGGCCGACGACCCGGCTTTCGGCACGCCCGGTGAGCTCGCGACTGCGCTGGCGGCCGAGGTGGCCGGCCCGCAGCTCGGCTCGGACGTCTGGGAGGTGACGGCACGGGTCCTCGCGTCCGAGGGCGCGGAGGCGACAGCCGCCGTGCTCGTCTGGGGCCTCGCGGACGACGCGGTGGCCGGCAGCGACCTCCGGTTGTACCTCGCCCGCAACGACACGGGCTGGTACGTCGACTCTGCCGAGGAGCGCTTCCACTGCCGGCGCGGCGTGTCGGGGGACCTCTGCGTCTAAGGGGGTTCCTGGCGAAACCTCGGCGGTCAGCGGCGCTGACCCGCTGACGGCGCCAACGGTGCAGCCACGAGCGTCTCGCGCATGCGCGCGGCGACGTCGGCACCGCTCGCTGCGGTGATGGCGGCGACGACGACGATCGCGGTCGTCGTGGAGTACGCGTCCGCGAGGACGCCGGCGAGGACCGCGCCGACGGCGAAGCCGATGTCGCGCCAGAACCGGTAGACCCCGATGGCCGCGCCGCGCCAGGAGGGATGAGCGACATCTCCCACGGCGGCGAGCAGGGTGGGGTAGGCCATCGCCGTTCCCGCGCCGAACAGGGCACTGCCGGCCGCCCAGACCGTTGCGGTGTCGCCCGAGGCGATCACGAGCAGGCCGGCGGCCTCGGTCCACTGTCCGCCGGCGATGAGCCACTTGCGCCCGATGCGGTCGCTCAGCCCGCCGGTGAGCAGCTGGCCGACGCCCCAAACCGCAGGAGCGACTGCGGTGAGCAGCCCGACCCTCGCGACGCCGAGGCCTCCCGCGGCGAAGTAGAGGGGGAAAAGCCCCCACGCCATGCCCTCGTTGAGGTTGTTCACCAGGCCCGCCTGGCTCGCGGCGGACAGGGAGGGTTGGCGCCAGGTCGCGAGGGCGACGACCTCACGGGTCGTCGTGCCCGCGCCGGCGAGCGTCCCTCGGGTGGCGGCACCCGCGCCGCGGCCCGTCGCCTGCTCGGCGACCTCCTGGGCGACGTGGCCTGCGGTCTCACGCACGAAGAGGGCGGACAGACCGAAGCCCAGACCCACGAACGCCACGCCGAGGAAGAACGGGGCGGGGCGCAGGCCCCAGGCGGCGGCGATCGCCCCGGTCGCCCAGGCGGCCGCCGCGACCGCGCCGTAGCCCGCCGCCTCGTTGAACCCCATGGCGAGACCACGCCGGGCGGGCCCCACGAGGTCTATCTTCATGATGACCGTCACCGACCAGGCCAGTCCCTGGTTGACGCCGAGCAGGACGTTGGCGAGCACGACCCACTCCCACGCGGGCGCCCACATCAGCAGGAACGGCACGGGCGCCCCGACGACCCATCCGGCGAGCAGGACGGGCTTGCGCCCGTAGCGGTCGGCCAGCGCCCCGGCGAAGAGGTTCGTGCACGCCTTCGTCACCCCGAACGCGGCGATGAACGTGAGCATCGCGGTGAACGAGCCGAGCCCGAAAGCGTCCTCGGCGAGCAGCGGCAGGACAGTGCGCTCCTGACCGACCATCCCGCCGACGAGGGCGTTCACGCCGACGAGCAGGGCGAACTGGCCGAGGTTGTCCCGCAGTCCCAGCCGGACGGGACACGGGCCCGCCCCGGCCGGTGCCGGGGGGGTCACGGCGCCGTCCGCAGTTGGGTGCCCCTCGCGGCGGCGAGCTCCTCGGGGCCGCCCGCTAGTGCCGCGACGTCGCGGTGCCCGGCACGGGCGAGCAGGCTCGCCGCGGTCATCGCGCGCTCGCCGTGCGCGCAGTGGGTCAGCAGCGGCCCCCCGCCGAGGTCGTCGCCGGCAGCGGTCAGCGCGCCGAGCTCGACGTGGCGGGCGCCGGGCAGGTGGCCCGCCGCCCACTCCCCGTGCTGGCGGACGTCCACAACCCGCCGGTGCTGTTCGGCGTGCGCGGCATCGACCAGGGGGATGCGCGCGAGGTTCCTGCCCGCGGCGGCCCAGGCGTCCACTCCCCCGGCGAGCTCCCCTGCGAGCCGCTCGAAGCCGATGGACAGCGCCGCCCGGACGAGCTGCCTGCGGTCGGTGTCGGCGTCGGCCACGAACACGAGGGGACGGCCTCGGTCAACGAGCCAGCCGAGCCACGGGGCGAACTGGGGACGCAGGGGGATGGACAGGGAGCCGGGGATGTGGCCGGCGGCGAACGCGGCGACGCCGCGCACGTCGACGACCTCCGCACCGGCGCCGACCAGCCGGTCGAGGTCCTCGACGGAACGCGGCTCGAGGGCCGGTGGCTTCGGCCCATACAGCCGCGGGCCCGCCCGGTTCACGTTCCGCAGCTCGAGAAAGTACGGCGGGTAGCTGCCGAGGCCGCCGAGCAGACGGGCGACGAAGTCGTCCTCGTCGGCGGCCTGCAGCAGCGGGTTGGCCGCCCGCTCCGCGCCGATGGTGGTGACGCGATCGTCGCCGGCGCCCGTGGAGCAGAAGGACCCCGCACCGTGCGTCGGGTAGACGGTCAGCGCGTCGGGCAGGGACAGCAGGCGGTCGCGCACGGACCGGTACGCGGCCCGGGCGAGGCGGTCGGTGTGCGCGGCGCCCAACAGGTCGGGGCGGGCGACGCCCCCGACGATGAGCGTCCCGCCGGTGAACACGGCGAGCGATCGGCCGTCCTCCTCGATGAGGTAGGCGAGGTGCTCGGGTGTGTGCCCGGGCGTCGCCAGGGCCCGCAGGGTAAGACCGCCGACGTCGACCTCGTCACCGTCGTCGAGCAGCCGCGCGTCGAAGTCCACCGGGGCGCCGCCCGAAGCGAGCACCACCGCGCCCCCGGCGGCCAGCTCACCGCTGCCGGAGACGAAGTCGGCGTGCAGGTGGGTCTCCGCGGCGAAGCGGATCCGCCAGCCGCGCTCCTCGGCGATGCGGAGGTAGGGGGACGGGTCGCGGAAGGGATCGACGACCATCGCACCCCCGTCGCCGAGCCCGACGACGTACGAGCTGTTGCCCAGGCCCTCGTCGACGACCGCCACGATCTCCATGGCCGCACCCTCCCCACCCACCGGCACGCCATCCATTATTCCATAGATCTCTAGAATTCGCTATCATGGGCTCGGCCGGTGAGCCCGACCGTGGACAGACTCATGAGCAACCGCCAGCTGAAGGACGCGCTGTACGGCCAGCTCGCGAGGGCGGCCAAGGCCCTGGCGAACGGCAAGCGCCTCGAGGTGCTCGAGCTGCTCGCCCAGGGCGAACGCCGTGTGGAGGCGATCGCTCGGGCGACCGCCATGAGCGTGACGAACACGTCCGCGCATCTCCAGGTGCTGCGCCAGGGCGGTCTCGTCGCCGCGCGCAAGGATGGCACCCGGGTGTACTACCGCCTCGCCGGTGACGACGTCGCGCGGTTCGTCATCGCGTTGCGCGACCTCGCACGGTCCCGCCTGGGGGATGTCGACCGCGCGGCCCGGGCGTACCTCGACACGCCCGATGACGAGCAGGGGCCCGTCTCGCGGGAGGAGCTGTGGGAGCGCATCCAACGCGGGGGCACCGTCGTCGTCGACGTCCGCCCCGCCGAGGAGTACGCCGCCGGGCACATCCCGGGCGCGGTGTCCGTTCCCGTCGACGAGCTGGAGGCCCGCCTCGCCGAGCTTCCCGAGGATACCGAGATCGTCGCGTACTGCCGGGGGCCGTTCTGCGTCTACGCGCCGCAGGCGGTGAGCGTCCTGCGGCGCCACGGGCGCACCGCACGCCAGCTCGAGGACGGCTTCCCCGAGTGGCGCCTCGACGCGCGGCCCGTCGAGACCGCGCGGTCGCCCGCAGCCTCGCTGTAGCGGCCGCCGCTTGCCGTGCGGGGGGGAAGATCCGGCCCGGGTCGCGCCCGACCATACGGATGCAAGTGAACCCGGGCCATGGCCCGGCCGGATCATTTTCTCGCGCGATGAGGGACTAGATCGCCACCGGCGCCGGCGGCTCGGGTTGCGCGCCCTCCGACAGGCGGCCGTCCTCGAGCCACAGCACACGGTCGGCGAGGCCGACGATGCGGGGATCGTGGGTGACGCACACGACACTCGTGCTCCCCTCGTCGACGAGTCCGCGCAGGATCCCCATGACGCCCGCGCCGGTGCGCGAGTCGAGCGCACCGGTCGGCTCGTCGGCGAGCACGAGCGGCGGGTCGTTGGCCAGCGCGCGGGCGATGGCCACGCGCTGGCGCTCGCCTCCGGACAGCTGAGCGGGCAGGTGGTCGAAGCGGCGCTCGAGCTCCATCCTGGCGAGCAGCTCGCGCGCGCGCTCCTCGGCCGGCGCACGCCGCCGACCCGCCGCCTCGAGGACGATCCGTACGTTTTCGACCGCAGTGAGGTTGGCGAGGAGATTGGCCGCCTGGAAGACGAAGCCGACGCGGCGCAAGCGCAGCTCCGGCAGGTGCCGCTCGCCCAGGCCGCTGATCTCGTCGCCGCCGAGCCACACACGACCGGACGACGGCCGCAGCAGCCCCCCGCACATGAGCAGCAGCGTCGTCTTCCCCGACCCGGACGGTCCCATGACGAGGACGAGTTCGCCCCGGCCGACCGTGAACGACGCGTCGACCGTCGCGCTCACCTCCTCGGCCGTCGTCGCGTACGTCTTCGCCAGGCCCTCGACCCGCAGGACCGGTTCGGCCGCTGCGTCAGCCGGCTCGCTCACGCGCGGAACACCTCTGCCGGGTGCAGGCGGGCGATAGGCCGGGCGGGGACGAATGAGGCCACGAGCGCCATGCCGGCGGTCGCGGCACCGGCGAAGCCGACGTCGGAGGGGCTGATCGAGGCGACGAAGACCGGTTGGAGGACCTCGGCGAGCGCCGCCACCCCGAAGGCGAGCGCGCAGCCCGCGACGAAGCCCGCCGCGGCGGAGATCATGGACTGCTGGAACACGATCGTGTACAGCCTGCGGTTGGAGAAGCCGATCGCCTTCAGCACCCCGTACTCCCGCGCCCGCTCGATCGTTGCGGTGTAGATGATGAGCCCGATCGTCGCCGCCCCCACCGCCATGGCGATGAGCACGAGGACGAACAGCATCGGCCGGAAGCCGTCGCCGAGGGTCCCCGCTTCGGCGTCGGCCAGAGCCTGGCTCGTCCGCGCGCGCACGCCGGCGACCTCCCGTTCGAGGTCGCGGGCGACCCGCGCGGTCGACGCGCCCTCGGTGCGCACGAGGAAGTGGCTCGCCAGGCCCTGCGCATCGAAAAGGCGGGCGACGTCTCGCCGCTGCAGCCAGGCGTACTGGTAGACGAGGGCGTTGCCGCCGCGCACCACCGCGGCGACGCGCATGCGGGTACCCCCGATGTCGAGCACGTCGCCGGGCGCCAGGCCGTGGATCTTCGCGAACACCCGGTCGATGACGAGCTCACCGGGGCGCGGTCTCGGTGCGGCGTCGCCGAGCCCCCTCGGCCAGCCCGCCGCGCGGGCGCCGTCGACACCGACGAGGAAGAGGTCGACGTCGCGGCCGTCGAGGGGGAAGGTAACGGCGCGGGTCAGCAGCGGGTAGACGCCGGCCACGCCCGCCACGCCGGCGAGCTCGTCGCGAAGGTCGGCGGACAGCGTCGAGGTGGACTGGATGAGCCGGTCGGGGGTGGCCGCCTGGCTCACCCACAGGTCCGCGTCGACGTTGCGGGCGTAGTCGGTGGCCTGCGTCAGGATGCCGTCGTAGAGGCCCCGGACGATGAGGATGAGGAGCACCGCGAAGGCCACGCCGCCCGTCGACAGCAGGAAGCGGGCGCGCTGATGCCCGAGGTTCTTCCACGCGATGTTCGTCATGGCCCGTCGCCACCACGGTCGTGCCCCGCAGGCCTGCCTGGCGGAGGTCCGGCCGTGGCGATCGCCCGGCCGTTCTCGAACGCCGTCCGACGAGCGATGAGGGGGTCGAAGAAGCGTTTGGCGGTGAGGTGCTCGGTCGCCTCCGCGGGCAGCACGCGGTCCAGCATGCGCAGGTGAGCGGGGAACCAGCGCGGCGGAACCTCTCCCGCGAGGCGGTGCCAGGCCGCCTGGAGTGGTGTCGCGAGCAGGAGGAAGTCGGCCCGGAAGCGGGCGTAGTCGCAACGGTGCCGGTAGTGGTCGGCGTAGGTGGCGGCCAGGACGCGGGGGAGGTCCCCTTCGATATGGGCTCGCGCGCCCGCCACGAGCGCGCGCCAGAACGGCAGCGCCCCCGACGCCGTCGCGCTGCCGGCCGCGTCGATGGCCTCGAACGCCTCCTGCCAGTGGGGCTCGGCCGACCCATCCACGCTGCGCACGTAGAGGTCGTGGAAGCGGGGAATGAGGCGGAGCGTCCACGTGGGGTGCGCGACGTCGCCGCGCGCGCACGCCTCGATCATGGCCTCCGTCACGTACTGGTAGACGCGGCTGAACCAGTGCCGGGCGTCACCGCCGGCCTCCATCGCGTCGGCGAGCGCGCGTAGGCGTCCCGCCGTGGCCTGCGCGGCGTCGGCCGCGGCGGGGTCGTCGTCGTCGCGGAAGGCGAGCGTGGAGTGCGCGCCCGCCGCCTCGGCGTCCTGCGAGGCGTCACCGACCACCGAGGCCAGCCGGCGAATGCTCTCTTCGAGCTGGGGGGCGAGGGTGCGGCGCACGAAAGCCGTGGCACCCGGGGCGACCAGGGCCATACCGAGCTCCCAGCACAGGCGTGTGCCGGCCCCCTCGGGAAGGAGGCGGATCTCGCCGCGGTGGTAGCGCACGGACCGCGATCCGACCGCGCGGTAGACGAACCGGAACGGCGCGTCGGCGTACTGGACGGCCTCGGTCACGGGCGCCAGGGGGCGGGGCAGGACGACCTGCCGGAGCGCCCCGACGCTGCCGAAGCCTCCGCTGTCGCCTTCCTCGAGCCCCCGCACCGGTGCGCTCGACCAGCGGTTCAGGCGCTGCGGCTGGCTGACGAACGGCCACACGGCCGCCGGCGCGGCCGGTAGCCAGCCGTCGAGCGTGAGCACGCTGAAGGACTGCCGGCGCACCCGCGTGGCCATGCTCCGCCCTCCCGCATCATCCCGCATCCGCTCGCACGCCGGATCATCTCCCCACCGGCCCGCGTCGTCAACGGACCAAGCCCCCCGACCTCCTTGACACCCCCGCACGCGCATCGTAAGACTCGGAGGCACGGGAGAATGAAGCCCGTGTCAGCGCGGGAGGGAACCGTGCGCCCGGCGGCGAAGCGCGGGCAGCCCTCGGAGGAGGGGGCGCGCACGCAGGTGCGGCTGCAGTCCGCGGGACTGCGGTGGCTGCTGCTCGTGTCGGGGGTGCTCGTTCTGCTCGCGGGTGTCCAGCTGTTCGTGTTCACCGAGCGCACCGACGAGTACTTCGCCTGGACCGTCGTGCCGCCGGTGAGCGCGGCGTTCCTCGGTGCGGGCTACTTCGCGGCGATGGCGATGGAGTGGGTGGCCGTGCGGCAGCGCACATGGGTTAGCGCCCGACTCGTCGCCGTGACGATCTTCTTCTTCGCGTCGCTCACGATGGGCGTCACGCTCGCGCATCTCGACCGCTTCCACTTCACCGGCCCGACCGCGGGAACGGTGGCGGTCACGTGGACGTGGATGGTCATCTACGGTGCCGTGCCGCCGCTCATGGCGGTCTGCCTCGTCGTGCAGCGGCGGATGCCGGGCGAGGACCCGCCGCGGGTCGCCCGACTGCCGGCCTGGTTCAAGGCATTGTTCGGCTTCCACGCGCTCGTGATGGTCGTCGTGGGGATCCCGATGTTGGTCGCGCCCGTCGCGACGGGCGCCGCGGTCTGGCCGTGGGAGCTCACGCCGCTGACCGGACGGGCGGTGGCGGCGTGGCTCGTCGGCATGGGGTTTGCCGGCGTCCTCGCCCTGTGGGAGGACGACTGGACGCGGCTGCGGCCCGTCGCGGTGAGCTTCATGCTCCTCGTCGCGCTGCAGCTCGTCGCGCTGCTGCGCTACGCCGACATGCTCGACTGGCGACGGCTGCGGTCCTGGCTGTACGTCCTGTACCTCGTCGACATGCTTGCCATCGGGGGCGTCGCACTACGGGAGACCCGCCGGGCTGCCAGACGTCGCCCTCTGGACGCCCAGGGGGCGTGAGGGCTGCGGTCTCGCCGCCATGCGCGCCTCGAGCCGGGGGTCATCGGCGGTGGAGCGCCGGGTGAGAGATGACCGCTGCGTTCGGAGGGCGCGGGTCCCAGCCCGTGGCGCGCGCCAGCCACACGAGGCCCCGCGCCCCGTACTGGTCGAGCGGGCGCAGCGACGCGTCGTGGAGGTTGAACAGCAGGCCGAGCGCGAAGCGCAGCCGCCGGTCGCTGACCATCGCCCTGGTCACGAGGCGTTCCATGCGCTCGGGGTCGGCGATCATGGTCACCAGGCCCCGGCCAAGCCGGTGGTAGTCGCCGTAGTGCCGCTCGACCTCGCGCGTGTACTCCGGCACGGACTGCGCGCCGCAGTCCATGGCCGCATGCACGTGCCGGGCAGCGGTGCGACCCGTCTCGTAGGCGTAGGCGATGCCCTCGCCGGTCGCGGGGTTGATCATCCCGGCCGCGTCGCCGACGAGCACGTAACCCGGGCCGTGAGGGGGCCATACGCTGCCGCCCATGAACAACCGGCCCCCGCGCCGGCCGACCGGCGCGCCGGGAGCGAGGACCCCGTCGCGTTCGAGCCGCGCGACGAACCGGTCGAGGTGGCCGTGCAGGCTGACGCGGTTCCACCCGTGCGCGGTGTTCAACAGCCCGACGCCGACGTTGACCGCACCCCCGACCCCGGGGAACGCCCATCCGTACCCGGGCAGCAACGCGCCGTTCTTTCGAAGATCGACGTAGACGTCGAACCAGTCGAGCTGTAAGGAGCCCGCCGGGCTGTACTGCCGCAGTGCGAGCCCCACGGGATAGTGGAGGTCGTGCGTGCGACCGAGGGCGCGCAGCACCCTGCCCGTCGAGCCTTCGGCGCACACGACCCAGGCGGCGCTGACCGTCTCCTCACGCGCGCCCGCACGGATGACGAGGCCCCGGACCCGGCCGCGCTCGACGACGGGCCGCAGGGCTCGCGTGTTGTAGCGGACCGTCGCCCCCGCAGCCGCGGCGTTGTCGAGCACGGTCGCGTCGAGCACCCGTCGGGGAACGACGAGCCCGAAGTCGCACCACTGTCGCGTGGGGGGCATGCGTGCGGTCCTCGTCGTGGCTGCCGCGCGCACCCGGACTCCCTGCACGCGCCGCCAGTCGCCGAAGCGGTCGCCGAGTCCCATGTCGACGAGCATCCGCACGGCGCGTGGGGTGAGGCCGTCGCCGCAGGCCTTGTCGCGGGGGAAGGCCTTCTGCTCGACGACGAGCACCGATCGCCCTTGCCGCGCGAGGTAGTAGCTCGCGGCAGCCCCCGCGGGCCCGCCGCCCACGACCGCGACGTCCACCTCGACCGCCAACCCCGCGCCCTCCGCATGTCGATCGCGGCCACGCAGACGGGCGTCGGCCGCGAGGGTCACTCTGGCAAATCCTCCGGGCCGGAGCAAGCAGTTCGGCGAGGACGCCGCCGCTCCTGGGCGAGCGGGGGACAGCGCGCCCGCTTCTCAGCCGACCCCGAAGCTCCCCGTGTCGATCTGCCGGTCGAGGAACCGCCGAGCGACCGCGTGCAGGCGCTGGTTGTTGTCGCGCGCGTAACGCCGCAACCGTCCGAAGGCCTCACCGGTGTCGATGCCCTCCCGGTCCGCGAGCACCGCACTGGCCTGCTCGATGACGATGCGGCTGTCGAGGGCGTGCTGGAGCTGGGTGATCTGCTCCTCCGCAGCGGTGAGGACCCGCTGGTGGACCATGCCGATCGAGGCCATGGTCGCGAGCGCTCCGGCGACGACCGCGTCCTCGTCGCTGAAAGGGCCGGGCCGCTCGCGGAAGACGTTCAGCGCACCGATGTGCTGGGCCCGTAGCCGCAGCGGGCGGGAGTGCACGCTGCGCAGACCCCTGGCCGCGGCGTGCTCGACGAACGCCGGCCATTGTTCGGCATGGTCGAGGAGGTCCTCTGCCTCGACGCGGCTGCCGCTGCGGTGCGCGAGGACGCAGGGTCCCTCCTTCGTCTGCACCTCGAACTTCTCGAGGCTGTGCAGGTCGCTGCTGGAGGAGGCCGCCACCTCGAGGCCTCCCGAGCTGTTCATCAACAGCACGCCCGCCGCGTCCGCTTCGAGGAGCTCCACGGCGCGGTCGCAGAGCAGGTAGAGGAACTCCACGACGTCGTAGTCGGCGACCAGCGTGTCGGCCAGCTCGACGAGCGTGTGGGCCAGCAAGCGTGCGCGTTGCACCGTCCGGCGTTCCTTTCACGGTTCGTCTCGCGATGATGACCCGCCACCGCCGGTGGCAACCCTCAGCAGTTGCCCCAACATCGACTGCATTCCCCTCGATCTGCCCTACACTAGTTCCGTCGCCGGTAGCCCGGCGCCCGCGCTCGAGACCCCGGCGCGTGATCGCAAGCGTCGCTCCAGCCCCCCGGTGGCGCTGTCCGAAGACTCCCCTGGACAGCGCCGTGCACGAAATCGCCACCCCACACCCGTCGCCACCGGGGCCGCTCCGGACAGTGACGCTGGCCCCGGCCACGCCGAGCGCCGCCGTCGCCCGTCGGGTCGTGCGCGAAACCGTGAGCGCCGAGCTCCCCGCGGAGACCGCCGAAACCGTCGAGCTGCTGACGAGCGAGCTCGTCGCCAACGCGGTGGCGGGCACCGGTGACCCCTGCGTCCTCGCGCTGTCGGTGCCCCACCCCGGTGTGCTGCGCGTCGAGGTGGGTGACAGCTCCCCCGCCTGGGGCACTGCAGGCTTGCCATATGAGCGGCGAGAGCGGGGTGTGCTGCCCCCCGACCCGATGGCCGAGGGCGGCCGGGGCCTGCTGCTCGTCGCCTTGCTCTCCCGATGCTGGGGCGTGGCCCCGTGCCCCACAGGGGGAAAGGTCGTGTGGTTCGAGGTGGCCTTGTAACCCTGCCCAGGCTTGCCGGTCCACCGCCCCGGTCCCCGGCGGAGGGACCGGTCCTCCTCCCCTCCGGCTACTTGCCGGTCGCGCGCGACTTCGAGGTCGACCGCTGAGCATGGCGATCGGGCGGGGAGCGGCGGCTCCAACCAGCCGAAAACGACGCTCGCGCAACCTCCCCGTCCGGCTAGACTGCTAGACTGGGGAAGCAACACAGCGATTGAGACGCTGGTGGCCCGCCGCTTCCTTCGCGGGTGGGTACCGCTCTTTCGGTCTGCACTTCGCCGAGACGTTGACGCCTGTTTCAGGGTCAGGGTCGTCCCCTTCGCCCTCACCCGGGCTCCGCAGAAGGGAGCGCCATGGCCGATCAGTCCGCGCTCAACCGTGCCTTTGCCGACTACGCCCGCACCATCGCGCGACGCTACGAGATCGGCGACGCGCTCTACCGGCTCACCGACCAGGTGGTGGACATCCTCGGCGTGGACGGTGCCGGGGTGTCACTCGCGGACCGCGACGAGGTGCTGCAGTTCGTCAGCGCGACCGACGAGCAGGTGACCATCGTCGAGGAGCACCAGGCCGGAACCGGCGAGGGCCCGTGCCACGACGCCTACATGAAGGGCGAGCAGGTCACCTCCACCGACCTCACCGTCGACACCCGGTGGCCGGTGTACACCCCCGTCGCCGTCGAGCAGGGACTGCGCGCCGCGGCCGGCATCCCCATGGTCGTCGAGGGCGAGCGGATCGGTGCCCTGAACCTCTACACCGAGAGTGCTCGGGAGTGGCCCACCGACGAGCTCGAAATCGCCCAGCTGCTCGCGGACATGGCCACCGGCTACATCGTGAACGCGCGCAACCTCGCCGAAAGCGAGAAGCTGGCGAGCCAGCTCCAGCACGCGCTCGACAGCCGCGTCGTCATCGAGCAGGCGAAGGGTGTGGTGGCCGAGCGTCACGGCCTCTCGACCGCCGACGCCTTCCTGCGCCTGCGCCAGCACGCCCGCAGCCACAGCTCCAGGCTCCACGACGTCGCCAGCGCCATCATCGACGGCGAGATGTCGTTGTGACCGCACCGGCCGCGCCGGACGTGGCCCCGGCGCGCGACCGGCAAGTTTCTCTTGCATCGACGGCGGGAAACCCTTGACAGTCAGGCCGTCAACCAGTACCAATAGCAGCCACCTAACTGCATACCTCGCCGGGCAGGGCGCGACGCCCTCCGCACACCAGAGCCCCGGCCCACGATGCCCGAGTCCCCGGCACGTTGTGCAGCGCGAACTCCGCGCGCACACGGGCGGGTGTGCCAGCCCCACGCCCCGGAAGAGCGCGTACGGGAGTTCGTATGGACACCGAGATCTGGGGACTGTGCGGGTGGTGTGACCGGTGGTTCTACTGCCCCGGCTGGTACGACAAGGGGGCCCCGCAACCGCTGTGCCCCGTCTGCGGCAGTGAACCCGCCGCTATCGACGAGCGTCCGACGGGTCGCACAACCATCGCGGCGCCGCCACGGGAACCGCTCTCCTGTGCGGACGCGCCCGCACACCGCCTCATCACGGGCCTGTGCCCGAAGTGTGGCTCGTGGTTCGCCTGCAACGACTGGTTCGACAGCAGCGTGCCGTTGCCCTGCTGCCCCTCATGCCACCTCCCGCCCGTGAAGATCCACTGCCAGACGCCGTCGGGGACGTTGAAGATCAGCGTCGACCTCGACCGCAGCCTGGGGGGCCGGGACGACCCGCCTGCCAACTCGCGCACCCCCGCGACTCGCTGAGGAGCCGACACCACCCCGTTTGCTGAGCTTGCCGGGCGGGCAGCAGGAAGTCCGCGAGGCAAGATCCGCGAGGCAAGGGGTGAAGATGATCGTCAAGCACAAGGGGATCCGGCTCGGCCGTGCGCTCGGTTGGTTCAGCATCGCGCTGGGCTCCGCACAGGTGCTGCTCACCGAGCGGATGAACCGCCTGGTCGGCGTCGACGGGATGCCGACCGCCAAGGCGCTCATGCGCGGCGTCGGCGTCCAGGAGCTGACGGTCGGGGCTGCCATTCTCAACAGCCCCCGTCCGGTCGGCTGGCTCTGGAGCCGCGTGGCTGGCGACGTCATGCATCTCGCGATGCTGCGGGCGGCCATGGGGTCGAGCGGCAGCGACCGGTCCCGTGTCCGCGCCGCCGCCTACGCGGTGCTCGGAGTGGGCGTTGCCGACCTCGTCGCGGCGAGAGCCCTCGCGCGCGCATCCTCCCGCATCACCGAGGACGGCGCCACGCGGCTGCGCACGGCGATCACCGTCAACCGGCCACCCGAGGAGGTCTACCGCTCGTGGCGCGACTTCGAGCGGCTGCCGCAGTTCATGTACCACCTCGAGTCCGTGCAGCCGACCGAACAGGGCCGCTGGCACTGGGTGGCCCGCGCGCCGGCGGGCAAGACCGTCGAGTGGGATGCAGAGATCGTCGAGGACCGGCCGGGTGAGGTCGTGGCGTGGCGCTCGCTGGAAGGCGGCGACGTGGACACCTGCGGGTTGGTCCGCTTCGCCCCGGCGACCGGCGACCGCGGGACCGAGGTCGTTGTCGAAATGGAGTACACGCCACCGGGTGGACGCGCCGGCGCCGTCGCCGCGAAGCTCTTCGGGGAGAGCCCCGAACAGCAGGTCCGCGACGACCTGCGGCGGTTCAAGCAAGTCATGGAGACGGGCGAGGTGGTGCGCTCCGACGGCAGCCCTGAAGGCAGCACGACGCACCGCCAGCTGAAGCAACGCCCGGCGCAACCGGTCGGCTGACGCTCGCCGCGGCAGCCGACGTCGAAGACGAAAGAGGGATCGTGATGAAGGCAACCTGCTGGATGGGACCGAGGACGGTCCGCGTCAAGGACGTGCCCGACCCGAAGATCCTCAACGGCCGTGACGCGATCGTGCGCATCACCTCGACGGCGATCTGCGGATCCGACCTCCACCTGTACGGCCACTACGTCCCGGGGCTCAAGGTCGGCGACATCCTCGGCCACGAGTTCATGGGAGAGGTCGTCGAGACCGGCCCGGAGGTGAGCAACCTCGCGGTGGGGGACCGCGTCGTCGTGCCGTTCCCGATCGCGTGCGGGGCCTGCAACGCCTGCAAGCGCGAGCTCTACTCGCTGTGCGAGAACTCCAACACCACGGCGCCGCGTGCGGAGAAGCTGTGGGGCCACTCCCCCGCCGGCATCTTCGGCTACTCCCACCTGCTCGGTGGCTACGCCGGGGGACAGGCGGAGTACGTGCGGGTGCCCTTCGCCGACGTCGGGCCGCTCAAGATCGAAGACGACTCGCTCACCGACGAGCAGGTCCTGTTCCTGTCGGACGTCCTGCCCACCGGCTACATGGGTGCCGAGCTCTGCGATATCCGCCCTGGCGACGTCGTCGCCGTCTGGGGTGCGGGCACGGTCGGGCAGTTCGCTGCCCTGAGCGCGCGGCTGCTCGGCGCCGAGCGCGTCGTCGTCATCGACCGGGTGGCCCGCCGCCTCGAGATGGCGCGCGAGCATGCGGGCGCGGAGACCCTCGACTACGAGCAGACCGACGTCCTCGCGGAGCTCAAGGACATGACGGGCGGGCGGGGACCCGACGCCTGCATCGACGCGGTCGGCCTCGAGGCCCATCACCCTGCGGCGCCGCTGCACGCCTACGACAAGGCCAAGCAGTTCGCGCGGCTCGAGACCGAGCGGTCGCATGCGCTGCGCGAGGCGATCATGAGCTGCCGCAACGGCGGCACGGTGTCGATCATCGGGGTCTACGGAGGCTTCGCCGACAAGTTCCCCATCGGCTCGGTCATGAACCGGTCGCTCACCATCAGGACCGGTCAGTGCCACGTGCACCGCTACATGCGCCCCCTGCTCGAGCGCATCACGAAGCGCGAGATCGACCCGACCTTCGTCATCACCCATCACCTGTCCCTCGACGAGGCGCCGAACGGCTACGACACCTTCAAGCACGACAAGGACGAGTGCGTGAAGGTGGTCCTGCATCCGTGAACGCGTGACCGCCGCGAGGGCGCGCAGTGACCGCTGAAACCGGAAACCCCCGGATCCGAGAGGGCGACCCGCCCCCCGAAACGGCCCCGCACACCGTCCGCGTGCCCGTGAACATCCACCGCTGGGACGACATCTCCTTCCTCCACTGGGCGTTCGACCCCGACGACATCGCCCCGCTCGTGCCGCAGGAGGCGACCCTGCTCACCCATGAAGGCAAGGCGTGGGTCGGGGTCACGCCGTTCTTCATCCGGGTGCGCCCCCCCGGTGTTCCGGTGTCGCCCCCCGGATGGTCCTTCCCCGAGACGAACGTGCGGACCTACGTCGCCGGACCTGACGGTCGGGACGGGCTCTGGTTCTTCCGCATGGAGGTCACCGCGGCATGGTTCGCGGCCGCGTTGCGCCTGGTCGGCCTGCCCTACGTCCGCCAGCGCATGCGCGTCGACCGAGAGGACGGTCGCTTCGTCTACAAGTCGGAGGCCCGTGACTCGCAGGGTGGCCACGACATCGTCCTGCGCCCCGGTGAGCCGCTCGACCCCCCGAGCGGCGGCCCCCTCGAGCGGTTCCTCACCGCCCGGTGGGGCGCCTACCACCGCGAGGGACCCCTGCTGCTCTACAGCCCGGTGGAGCACCCCGCATGGGACCTGCACACCGCCGCGGTGGAGAACTGCGACGTCGACGGCCTTTTCCGCGCCGCCGGTCTGCCCACCCCTGTCGAGTCACCTCTCGTCCACTACTCGACAGGGGTGACGGTGAAGGTCGGCCCGCCGCAGAAGGTGACGTGACCCGGGGCCACCCGACGTCCGGCACGACCGGGACACACCCACCACGGGCGTTCGTCGGAGGTTCGCTCGTGCTGGGCTTCGGCCTTGGCGGGCTCGTCGACGGCATCGTCCTCCACCAGGTCCTGCAGTGGCACAACCTTGTGAGCGGCCAGGTGGCGAACACCACCCTGGCGGGACTGCGGACGAACCTGTTCTGGGACGGGGTGTTCCACCTCACGACCACCGCGCTCGTCGTCGCCGGCTTCCTGGCGCTCTGGCGGGCGTGGCAGGGCCCCCGCCACGCCGGCGGCGATCTGCGCGCCCTGCTCGGACTCGTGCTCGTCGGCTGGGGCGCGTTCCACGTCGTCGACCAGTTCGTGTTCCACCTGCTGCTCGGGCTCCACGACATCCGCGACGACGCGCCCAACGTCGGGCTGTACAACTGGGGGTTCTTCGCCGTCGGCGTGGCCCTCGCCGGGCTCGGCACGCTGCTGTGGAGGAGGGCGGCACGAGCGGGGTCGCGGCCGGGTGAGCGCCTGCGGGAAACACCGCGATGATCCTCGCGACGAGGTTCGACCCTAGCGCGAACGGGGAACCGACCGGCTACGGGCCGCCGACCGAGGAGTGATGACCGTGGCCGCGACCGTCTCGGGGCGCCGCGGCGTGGGAGCGTAGCGGCGATGGACGCGCTCGCCGTCCTGGCGCTCCTCGCCGGTGGCGTCGTCGCGGTCGCCGTGGCCCTGGACGTCTTCTTCACCGTCATCCACCCCGACATCGAGGGACCGATCGCACGGTTCGTCCAGCGGGGGGTGTGGGAGGCGTTCGCCGGGGCGGCCCGCGGATGGAGGGCGCGGCGCCGGGGCATCCTCGCGATGGCCGGCCCCGCGATCATCGCTA
This sequence comes from Egibacteraceae bacterium, assembly GCA_035540635.1. NCBI lineage: Bacteria > Bacillati > Actinomycetota > Nitriliruptoria > Egibacterales > Egibacteraceae > Egibacteraceae bacterium. Next base: position 96,752 of record DATLGH010000003.1, read on the forward strand.
CGACGTTCTTCGTCTGGGTGGCGCTGTTCATCCTCGGCTTCGCGCTCATGTTCTACAGCGGTTTCGCCTGGTACCGCAGCGAACCAGAGCTCGGTGGCCTCACCTTCGTCGACGCGCTGTACTTCTCGGGCATCACCGTCACCGTGCTCGGCTACGGCGACATCACGCCCCTGCACGGGGCCTACAAGGTGCTCTCCTTCGTCGCGTCCGGTTCGGGTTTTGCGCTCCTCACCGGCGCGGTCACCTACCTGATCGAGGTGACGAGCAGCGTGGACGAGCGCTCCCGGTTCGCTCTGCGGGTCCAGGACGAGTCGGGAGGGCAGGCGCAGGGCGTCGGGTTCGTGCTCTCGGGCATGGAGTCGGGCGACGTGTCCTACCTCCGCAGTCGCCTCGAGGACCTCGCCGCCCACGTGCGCCTCGTGCAGGACAAGGCGCACCGCTATGCGATGGTGGCGCTGTACTACCGCTCACGGAATCCGGTGTACGACTTCGAGCCGGCGGTGCGACTCACGGCCGAGGCCGCGGCCGCGGCCCACGTGCTCACGCAGGATCCCGTCTGGGCGGGTGCCGCGCCCTCCGTGCGCCACCTCGAGGCGGGCGTCAGCCGGTTGATGCGCACCGTCGCCGAGCAGTACCTCGGTGACGACACCGCCGAGCGGGTCAGGCGGGCACCGGCCACGGAGGCCGACCACGAGCTCCTGCACCGCGTCGCCGAGCACCTGCGGGGCGCGGGGGCCAACGTGAACGGCGGCACGGTGGACCCGGCGCTGCGCCTGGCGGCGCGTTCGCGGGTCTTCCTGCGCGGCATGGACCGCATCACCGCCTGGACCGAGGAGAGCAAGGCAGCGCTGGCTGTGCCGGAACGCCTGTGAGTGAGCGGGCCGCAGCGTCGCGCTCCTCGCCGCCGCCTCGTTGACGGGGGCCTCAGGCAAGCGGCGGTGAAGACGCCGTGGTCGCCGGGGTGCTGCTCGCCACCGGGCCGGTGGTCCGCGCTCCTGCTCGCCGTGCCGTTGATTCGGCCGCCCCCGTGCGGCTGCCGCCGTCGCCGTCCCGAGGCCCGGGACCGTCTGCGGCTGGCGAGGGCGTGGCGGAGCGCCCGGTTGCTTCACGCGGGCGCGTCGGCGACTACGTCGCCTGGCAGACAGCCGGTGCGGCGCTGTGGTGCGCGTGGCTCCTGCTGGGCCTGTGACGCCGACCGAGCGCGAACGCCGAAGCGCCCCCGACCGAAGGGCGGGGGCGCTTCGGGGAGAACCGTCGTCAGCGCTGAGCGGTCTGACGCTCAGGTGTCGTGCGGTCAGTCGTCGCGCGCGTCAGGCGCTGGTGCTTGCACCGCTCGGCCGCGGGTGCATCCACCGGTAGCGGTCACGGTCAGCGGTCCCGGCCGCCTCGGAGGAGCCCGACGCCGAGGAGGAGCAGACCTACGGCCACGAGCGGCGCGCCGACGAACGCGAGGAGGATGAACCGGTTCGGCTCTGCCGCGTCCGGGGACAGCACCGACAGGAAGAAGGCGGCGGGAAGCAGGATGGCGCCGGCGGGGATGGCGTGCCGGACGAACCCGCGCAGCCGTGCCGGCAGGCGGCACTCGTCGACGTAGCGCAGGGCGACGAGCGCGAGGATGAGCAGGACCCCGGCGTGCGCATGCCCTGCCCGCCACAGTTCCCGGCGCAGGGGGTTCTCCGCGTACGCCGGATCGCTGAGCAGCAGTCGCAGCAAGCTCACACCGCCGTAGACGACGGTTGGGAAGACGACGAGCAGCGTGCCGGCGAGCCGGCGGGACTCCTGGCTGAGGCCGGAGGGGGTTGGGGTCGGTGCGGGGGCCGCCCGGTCCATGTCAAGCCCTTCGTCGGTCAAGGGGTGACGGGCCGCCGAAAGGAACGCCGCCGTACCGTCCACTGTGGACGGTCTCCGTTCATGGTAGACATACCACAGTGGACGGTCAAGAGGATCTTTTGGAAGGTGCCGCGATGGCTGACAGACCGCTGAACGCGACCGCCGCCTCCCTGCTCGGCTTCCTCCACTTCGGCCCGCAGACGGGATGGGACCTCCTGAAGATCGCCGAGGCGCTGATCGGTGACTTCTGGTCGCTGACCCGCAGCCAGGTCTACCGTGAGCTCGCCGCCATGGCCGAGCGCGGCCTCGTCGAGGCCGGCCCCGCCGGACCCCGGGACCGCCGACCGTACGCCCTCACCGGGCAGGGGCGTGCGGCCTTCGCCTCCTGGGTCCGCCAGGAGCCCGGTCCCGAGACCATCCGCTTCCCCCTGCTCCTCACCGTCACCTTCGGCCGCCACCTTCCGGGGGAGCAGCTGGCCGCCATACTCGAGGAGCACCGCCGGCGGCACGCCGCCCGTCTCGCCGACTACGAGGCCCGCAGGCGACGGCTCGACGACGCGGACGCCGACCCCTACGCCCTCGCCACCCTCGACTTCGGTCTGCACTACGAGCGCGCGGTGCTCGACTGGTTCGCCGGACTGCCCGACGTGCTCTTCCCGGAGCGGCCAGGGTGAACCCCGAGCGTCACATCACTCGCTATCGACAATCGCTACGTGTACGTCAGCCCTGCGGTTCGCTGATGTTGACCATCCAGTGGACACCGAACTGGTCGACGCACATGCCGAACTCGTCGCCCCACACCTGCTTCTCCAGCGGCATCGTGACGGTGCCGCCGCCGGACAGCTTGTCCCAGTAGCCACGCAGCTCGTCGGCCTCGTCACCGCTGAGGCTGATCGCGATGTTGCTGCCGGGGTTGTGCTCCATGCCGGCCGGGAGGTCAGAGGCCATCAGCGTGAAACCCCGGTCCGTCTCGAGCAGGGCGTGCATGACCTTGTCCGCCTCGGGCGAGTCCGGCTGGCCGAACTCGCCGAACGTGCTCACCGTCAAGGCGCCGCCGAAGACGCTCCTGTAGAACTCCATCGCCTGCCGGGCGTTGTCGGGGAAGTTGAGGTACGGGTTGAGGCGGGCGGGCATCGTGACTCCTTTGCGTTCGTCGTCGCTTTGCTCCAGGGGCGCTCGCTCCGAGCGCGGCAGCCGGCTCGAAGGGTGCCTCACCGGTCTAGACGGTGGGGCAAGCGCCGGCTCATCGTGGCGGCCGTCTTTCCTGCCCCCACGGCGCTCGGGGCGATGGGCATCGGCGGAGGCGGCCGCGCGCTGCAGCAGGACGGCGCGTTCGCGGTCGTTGCGGGTGAGCGCCGCGGCCCGCGCGAACTCGCCTCGCGCCTCGTCGTGACGGTCGAGCTTCGCGAGCAGGTCGCCGCGGACGCTCGGCAGCAGGTGGTAGCCCTGCAGCGCGGGCACCCCGGCCAGCGTGTCGACGACAGCCAGACCGTCGGCGGGACCGGAGGCCATGGCGACGGCGACTGCGCGGTTGAGTTCGACGACGGGCGATGCCGTCCGGTCGGCGAGCGCGGCGTAGAGCTCGGCGATGCGCGACCAGTCGGTGTCTTCCGGCGTGCGCGCGCGTGCGTGGCAGGCGGCGATCGCCGCCTGCAGCGTGTAGGTGCCGGGCACGCCGGCGAGCGCCTCGGCGCGCTCGAGGGGGCCAGGCCGCGGCGGATGAGCAGGCGGTCCCACCGGGCCCGGTCCTGGTCGCCGAGGAGGATCCCCTCGCCGCCGGGTCCGACCCGCGCGCGCAGGCGTGAAGCCTGCAGCTCCATCAGCGCGACGAGGCCGTGGACCTCGGGCTCCCCAGGCAGCAGCCCGGCGACGATCCGGCCGAGGCGCAGGGCCTCCTCGCACAGTTGGGGGCGGATCCACTGCTCACCGGCCGTGGCGGCGTAGCCCTCGTTGAAGATGAGGTAGACGACCTCGAGCACCGACGGCAGCCGGTCGGCCAGCTCGTCACCACGGGGCACCGCGAACCGCACCCGCTTCTCCGCGAGCGAGCGCTTCTCGCGGACGATGCGCTGCGCGACCGTCGCCTGGGCGACGAGGAACGTCCGGGCGATCTCGTCCGTGCGCAGCCCGCCCAGCAGCCGCAGGGTCAGCGCGACCCGTCCCTCGGCCGCCAGCACGGGGTGGCAGGCCATGAACACGAGCCGCAACAGGTCGTCGCCGATGTCGTCGACCGCGTCGACGAGGTCGTCCTCGGCGCCGTGCTGGCGGAGCTCGAGGTCCCGGCCGAGCTCGGTGACCTTGCGCTCGAGCCGCGCGTTGCGGCGGAACTGGTCGATCGCGCGGCGGCAGGCGACCGCCATGAGCCAGGCGCCGGGGTTGTCGGGGACGCCTGACTGCGGCCACCGCTCGAGCGCGGCCACGAGCGCCTCCTGAGCGAGCTCCTCGGCCAGGCCGATGTCGCGGACCTTGCGCGTCAGCGCCGCGACGAGCCGCGCCGACTCGATCCTCCAGACCGCCTCGACGGTGCGGTGCGCCGAGGCGTGGGGCCCACCGCCGGGGCGGGAAGAAGGATGATCGGCAGCCGTCACGGCGACCGATCAAACCACTTCCGCCGCCCGGCTGCAGTCGGGGCGCCCGGGCTGCTCCTGCTGCCGCGCACCTCCTCGCGCAGGCGCTCCTCCTGCTCCCGCAGCTCGGGCGTGAACGCCTCGCCGAAGTCCTCGGCCTCGAACACCGGCCGGATCTCGATCTCGGTGTGCACCCCTTCGGGGTTGGGGACGCGCTTGACCCACTCGATCGCCTCCTCCAGCGACGAGACCTGCCACAGCCAGTAGCCGGCGATCAGCTCCTTCGACTCGGTGAAGGGCCCGTCGACCACCGTGGTTCTCGGACCGTCGAAGCGCACACGGGCGCCCTTGGCGCTTGGCTGCAGCCCCTCACCGTCGAGCATGACGCCCGCCTTGACGAGCTCATCGTTGAAGTTGCCCATCGCCGCGAGCAGTCCCTCGCTGGGCAGCTTCCCGGCCTCGCTGTCCTCGGTCGCCTTCATCAGCACCATGACGCGCATCCTGGTTTCCTCCTGGTCCGTTGGCCTGCCGCCCCGCCTTCGACGTGGCTCGGGCGTCGCTTCTACCCATGCGTCGAGCAACGCTGGCTCAGATCGATACCTCGGGAGAAAGAAAGCTCACTGCCGTGCAATCAGGGTTCCCCAGGGCGCCTGGGCCTCGAGGTCATGGTGAGAACGCACCATCCGCCGGCCGTCCGCGGATGGTGCGTTCGCGCGAAGCTGGCGGCCGCCGTCCTCGTTACGGTGTGGACGACCCAGATGAGGAGGGCGCCATGTCCAGCACCGCGGAGACGTTCGAGCTGACCCGGGAACAGGCGGAGTTCTACGAGGCCAGGTTCGTGCCGGCCCTGTTCGCCGAGTGGGCGCCGCTGCTCGTCGACGCGGCCGCAGTCTGCCCGGGCAGCTCGGTGCTCGACGTGGCGTGCGGCACCGGCGTCGTTGCTCGTACCGCCGCCGCACGCGTCGGCGAGGAGGGCAGGGTCGTGGGCGTCGACCGGTCTCAGGGGATGCTGGAGGTCGCGGGCCAGCTCGCACCTCAGGCGCAGTTCCGCCTCGCAGACGCCGAACAGCTGCCGTTCGAGGACGGGTCGTTCGACATGGTGCTGTGCCAGGCTGGGCTCATGTTCTTCTCTGACCCGGCGCCGCGCTGGCGGAGATGGCCCGCGTAATCACGCCCCAGGGGACTGTGGGTGTCCAGGTGTGGGGCCGGCTGGAGTCCAGCCTCGGCTACCTGCCGTTCGTGGAGGTCGCCAGCCGCCACGCCGGTCGCGAGGCCATCGGCCTACTGACCACCTACTTCGTGCACGGCGACCTCGACCGGCTGAAGGAGCTGTTCGCCACGGCGGGACTGGAGGTGACAGCGACGACCACGCGGCTGGGCGCGATGCGTTTCGACTCCATCGACGAGTTCGTCACCATCGAGGTGGAAAGCACCCCGCTGGGTGGCATGCTCGACGACGCCACCCTGGAGGCCATCCGCGCCGACGCCCGCCAGGCTCTGGACCGGTTCGTCACGGACGGCGGCGTGTCGGTGCCGATAGAGGGCCACATCGTGGTCGCCCGGCGGGCCGGATGACCGCGATCCATGCCGTCTACCGCCCGCGCCACGGGCTGTCCGAGCCCGCGCGGCAGATCTTCGTCGGCTCCGGACCGCTGAATGTCCTGGGATACGGGCCCTACGAGGCGCTGCTTGCCGACCACGGTCTGTCCTTCGCACGCCGACAGTGGGTATGCTGATTGCCCGCTACCGGCGTCGAGCCTACGCTGCCTGCCAGCGGGAAGCGTTCGACGTCGGGGAGGTGGCTGGTCATCGCCGGCACCGCGGCACATGACCCGCTCACGGGAAGGGCGGGTCCCGCCGCCGCGTGGCGGGAGGCCTACGCGCGGCTGGCGTCGCGCGACCGTGCCTCTCTCACCGCCGCCGAGCTCGACACCCTCGCAGAGGCCCTGTTCTGGATGGACCGGCCTGTCGATTCCGTCGGGGTGCGCCGCGACGCCTACGCCGCCCACGTCGCCGCCGGCGACTCCGACGGGGCGGCGATGGCGGCGTGGCAGCTGTACTACGAGCACGCGCTCGTCGGCGAGCTCGCGGTCGCCAGCGGCTGGCTCGAGCGCGCGTGCGAGCACGTCGGCGCCCGTGACGGGTCGGTGGTCGACGGTTTCGTCGCCGTCGCCGAGGCCGACCGCGACCATCTCGAGGGCCGGCTCGACGACGCGCTCGCATGCGCCGGTCGGGCCGTGGCCATCGGGCGGACCAGCGGCGACCGGGATCTGCTTGCCATGGCGTTGCAGACCAAGGGCCGGCTCCTCGTGGCCCTGGATCGGGCCGCCGAGGGGATCTCCCTGCTCGACGAGGCCATGGTCGCCGTCATCAACGGCGAGCTCAGCCTGCTGTTCACCGGGTGGGTGTACTGCTCGGTGCTCGGCGTCTGCCACGACATCGCCGACCTGCGACGCGCCGCGGAGTGGACCGACGCAGCCCTGCGCTGGTGCGAGACCGTGAACGAGGGTCTGCTCTACCCCGGTCTGTGCCGCATCCACCGGGTCGAGCTCGCCTGCCTGACCGGCGCCTGGAGCACCGCCGAGGCCGAAGCGCGTCGGGCCTGCGACGAGCTGCTCTCCCACGACCCGCGCTACGCCGGCGAGGCGGTCTACCTGGCGGCCGAGCTTACCCGCCTGCGCGGTGACCTCGACGCCGCCGAGGCCGCCTTCCAGCGCGCGCACGCGCTCGGCCGCGAGCCACAACCCGGACTCGCGCTCGTGTGGCTCGCACAGGGCCGTGGCGCTGCCGCCGTCGCCGCGCTGCGCCTGGCGCTGCAGCCGGGCCCGTCAGCGCCCCTGGCGCGGTCGGCTCTGCTGGCCGCGCTCGTCGAGGCCGAGATCGCCGCCGGTGACCTCGACCATGCCGAGGAGGCTCTCCACGGGCTCGCCGCCGTGGCGCAGCGGACCGCCAGCCCCTACCTGGAGGCCACCGCCGCCGCGGCAGACGGCCTGGTCCGGCTCGCCCGCGGCGATGCCGCAGGGGCGCTGCTGCAGCTGCGCCGCGCGCGCGCGCTGCTGCAGGACCTGGCGATGCCCTACGAGGCGGCCCGCGTGCAGGTGGCGATCGGCATGGCCTGCGACCGTGCCGGCGACCGCGGTACCGCTGAGCTCGAATTGCGCGCCGCGGAGGCCACCTTCGCCCGCCTCGGCGCCCGCGCGGACCACGAGCGGGCACGTGGCCTGCTCGGCCAGACGCCGGCGTTGGGACCGCTCACGCCGCGCGAGGCGGAGGTCCTCCGCCTCGTCGCCCAGGGCCGCACGAACCGGCAGATCGCCACGGACTTGGTGATCAGCGAGCACACCGTCTCCCGACACCTCACGAACATGTTCACCAAGCTGGGCGTGACCTCACGAGCGGGCGCTACCGCCTACGCCTACGAGCACCACCTCGTCCCAGGTCAGGCTTCACCTCGGCCGTCCTCGGCGTGAGGTGTCCCTCCGCCACAGGCGGGAAGACCGTGGGCGGAGGCAGCCAGGATCCTCCGCCCTCTACATTGCGGATCGGCACGCACGACACCTGGGCACGCGGGACGGGCGGGACGAGCAGCCAAGATTCCCGCGCCCGCGCGGGAAAACCGGCTGCGGACGCCGGTCTTGTCGAACACGGCCTTCAGGTGCTGCTGGACGGTGTGGGGCGACACGAAGAGGTGCCGGGCGATGTCGGCGGTGGAGGCGCCCTGCAGCACGAGGCGGGTCACGTCCTGCTCCCGCTCGGTCAGTCCGTAGACATACATGCGCAGCGGCGCCATGCGGGCAGGGTGGGCGGGTCCCCGTCGGGCAGCTCGGCCAGCCAGCGCTCGACGCCGGGGGTGACCGAGTCGACCTCCCACCGGTCGGTCAGCACGAGGAGCCCGGGTGCGTCGGGCCGGTCGGGCTCGGTGGCCTCGCCGAGAAGCAGCCCCCGGCGCGCACCTTCCGCCAGGTAGGGCGCCACGCCCTGCACGAACGTGACCTCCTGCTCGTCGAACAGCGCCTGCCCCGGCTCGCGGTACAGGCCGACGGCCCCCCACACCTGGCCGTCGGCGGAGCGCAGCGCCGCGATGAGCTCCTGGTCGCCGCCGAGGGCCATGCTTTCGTGCCACCGCGGGCTGCGGCTCGGGGGTCGCCGCCGGTGGCCTCGTGCAGCGTCGAGACGCCACGCGCGGAGCGGGCCTCGTGCGGCAGCTGGGGCACGCCCTCGCCGAAGTGGCTGGTGATGAGCAGGGAGGCGGGATCCAGCGTGAACCAGCAGGGGGCCAGCCAGTGGGGCACTGCGCGTGCGAGCACCTCGGAGGAGGCGCGCCAGAACGACACCAGGTCGTTCCCCTCGCCGGCCAGGCGCGCAATCGCTTCCGTCGCCCGCTCCGCGGTGTGCGCTCTCATCCAGTCCAGGCTAGGAGGACCCCGTGGCCCGGTGGGTGACGCCGGACCCGGCGCGTCGCGCCGCCATGCTGCGGGGATTCTTCTCCGTGGTGGTCGACGTCTCCCTGCGCCACGACGAGGTCTACGTCGACGGGGACCGCTGCGGGGCGGCGTTGTGGTGGCCACCCGGCGTCTCCCTCGTCGAGCCCGCCGAGGAGGAGCACTTCGCCCAGCGCATGCGGGAGGCGGTCGGGGCGGACGCCGACCGCATCTTTCAGGCCATGGCCATCGCGGACGAAGGGCAGCCGGACACGCCGTGGGCCGTGCTCGGCTTCCTCGGCGTCGTGCCCGAGCGGCAAGGGCCGCGGGCTAGGCAGCGCGCTCATTGCCCCGAGGCGGAAGCACCCGCCCGGGTAGGTCATCCCGCCTCGCCGCCGCCCGCCTCCGCGGGCGCCCGCTGGGCGAGGACGAGCCCGAAGCCGGGCAGCACCTCGCGCCAGGAGGCGCGGGCGAACCCGGCGTCGGCCAGCAGCCCACGGAACTCGTCGGGGGTGTGGAAGCCGACCCATCCGGGGTCGGTCCGGCGGGCCAGGGGGGCGCTCGCGGCGTTGTACCAGGCGGGTCCCGGGTCGACGATGGCGTAGATGCCTCCGGGCCGCAGGCTCTCCCGCACGGCCGCGGCCGTTCGCGCGGGCTCCGGGAAGTGGTGGTGGGCGAGGCAGGTGAACGCGGCGTCGAAGGCGCCGGCGAACGTTGGCGGGAGGTCCCCGGCGTCGGCCTGAAAAAAGGCGGTGTGGTCGAGCCCGTGCGCGCGTGCGGCGCGGTGCGCGGTGACGACCATGCCCGCGGCGAGGTCGACGCCGACGACCTCGCCGCGCGGTACGAGACCGGCGAGGCGCTGCAGCTCGCGACCCGGGCCGCACCCGAGGTCGAGCACCCGCGCGTCCGACGGGAGCAGCGGGGCCAGCACGTCGAGCGCCTCGTCGACGATGGGGCGGGAGAAGGGCTGGACGTACGCCTCGTAGATCTCCGCCATCTGGTCGAAGGCGGCGACGAGGTGGTCGTGGCGGCTCCCGCCGTCGAGCACCACCGGGTCCGGGCACGCGACCGAGAACCGCGGTCCGAGCCCCGGCCGGGGCACGGAGACGGGGTCCTCGCCCGTCACACGGCTGCGCAGCCCGAGGGTCCGCTTCAGCGCCTGCGCGGGGTACAGCACCGTGGCGGCGTACGACCACATCGCGCCGACGAGGACGCCGCCAGCGACGGGGTCGTGGCCGTCCGCCATCACCCGGCCGCGTCGGGCCGGCGCCGCACGACGATGGGCACCGGCGTGGCCGTGAGCCCCGGGATGGTCAGCTCGCCGCGGTAGCTGCGGTCGGCTTTCAGGTCCTCGCCGATGATCGCGGTCACCCGGACGAGCATCTGCTGGCCGGGTTCGAGGGTGACGACGGCGGGCTCGAACGCGAGCGGCGGGCGCACCTCGGCGCCGTCCTCGTCGGTGAACGCCGACGCCGCCACCGGGGCGGAGACCGGCCCGTCGAGATCGTTCTCGACCAAGAACACGCCGAGGGCGGAGCCGCCCGCCTCGGCTTCCAGGACCATCGCGGCGACGGCCGGCGACTCCTCCGGGCGGGTCCGCTGGGGTGCCCGGGCCGGCGTCCCGCGAGCGGCCATGGAGCGAAGGTCGCCGAGGCGCACGGGCAGCCGCAGGTCGTCGGCGAGCTGGCGCAGCGTCCGCAGGTAGTCCACCGTGAGCTGCCCGAGCGCGCTGTAGTAGCGGGCGTTGGCCTCGGTGGCCCGGCGCACCGCCTCCTCAAGCGACAGCGCTTCCGCCACCGGTCAGCCCTGCCTCGGGCCCGAACCGCAGGGACGCTGGCAGTAGAAGTGGTCGTACCAGTGGTGCACCTGGTCGGCGCAGTCGTCGACGCTGACCTCGTGGCACGAGTCGCCTCCGCGCCGGATGGTCGACACGGTCCAGCGGAGCACGTGCACGCGGCACCCGCGCACCCACACCGTGTGCGTGCGGTCTCCGGACGCCGCGTCGGTGGGTACGGCGGCCGACACGACGAACGTGGCGTCCTCGTACGGGTCGATCGTGGCCTTGGCGGGGTCGACCGTGACGCCGCTGCCCTTGACGTCGACGCCGACGGCCTGGGACGCCGGGCCGCAGTTCGTCACGGTGATGCGCAGGACGGCGGTGCCCCCGGGGCACACGTGGCTGCGCACGGGCCCTAGTCGCCGCGGATACCAGCACGGGTCGGGGATCTCGCAGCCGCAGCCGCCGGCCGCCCGCGCGAGCAGGGCGCCCGGGTCGGGCAGCACCACGCCCGACAGCAGGTCGCGTCCCAGGCGGGCGCTCCTCGTCAGCAGGTCGCCGACGGCCTCGGCCGCGCCGGCGAGCGTCGTGGGGCGCGTGGTGGTCATCGCGGCTGCTCCTTCGGTGGGGCCGGCTCCGCCTCGACGGTGATGGCGTAGGTCCAGCCGGCCAGGTGCCAGATGGCCGTGTAGGTGCGCCCGGGCTGCAGCCGGTCCGAGGCGCTCAGCGTGAGGGCGATCTCCGCCACGCCGCCGGGCTCGACGGGTCCTGCACCCTGGTCGACGCCGATGCGCAGCAGGCCGCCGTGCTCGCCGGCGAGGCCGTCCATCAGCCGGTCGAGGCGCGCGCTGCCCTTCGCCTTGTCGTCGCGGAGCGCCCCCCCGATGGCACGGTCTGCGCCGTCCACGGGGAAGAGGCCGACCGCGTCCGCGCGGGGCACCTCGACGGCGACGTTGCCCTCGTTCACGAGGGTCAGGCGCTCGGTCGCGCGTCCACCCGGCGCGACGCGGAGGCGCAGCTGCGCCGGGTACAGCTCGACCGCGCGGTTCGGCTCCACCTCGACGACCGCCGGGTAGCGCTCCTCCCCCGCCGTCAGGGTCCCCTCGTACATGCCCGCGGGGGTCGTCGTCGGCAGGGTGAGGCGCACGAGCGTGCCGGGGCCGCTCGGGGCTAGGAGGACGGCGACCGCCTCGGGGTCGGGCAGGTCGACCTCGAGCGCGAACGACGCCTCGCCGAGCGCGAGGGGGACGAAGGCCTCCACGGCGTCGGGCAGTCCCCGGAAGCGCAGCGGCCCGGTCCGGTTGGTCGCCGTGGCCATGGGTCAGCCCTCTCCGGGCTGCTCTGGGCCTGCGGGCTGGTCGACGTCGAGAACGCGGGTCCGGCTGGGCCCGCAGCGCTCGCAGGGATTCGGCCGGTAGGGCTCGGTGATGACCTGCGCCTCGCCGCACAGGCGCAGCGCGAGCAGTGGCAGTCCGAGCACCGACAAGCCGACGGTGAAGTCGGCCGGCAGGTGCCCGCGGATCGAGGGGAGCTCCTTGATGCGCAGGGACGCGTCGAGGGGGGTGAGCGTGAGCGTCACCGGGTTGACGGTCACGGGGTTGAGGGTGACCGGGTCCACGCCCAGGCGGATCTTCGGGAGGGTGTCGACGTTGATGTGGAAGGTGCTGGGGATGCCGCTCACGCTGACGGGCCCTATGGGCCCGGTGATCTTGCTCACGAACGGCTGTGGGATGCTCACACCCACCGGGCTTCCTTTCCCCGGGACGTCACCGCATCGTCCTCCGTGCCGGAATGTCCGTCAAGGCCGGGGTGGGTCGTCGCCGTCGGGGAGCAGGTCGAGGCGCTCGAGCAGCCTGTCCTCCGCCTCGGCACGGCCGCCCGGGTACCGCGTCGGGGGCCGCGGCGCGGGAGCGGTCGGGCGCCCCGCCCGACCGGGGTCCGAGCGGAAGTCGCGGGCCAGGTCCTGCAGCGCGGGGCTGCGGGCCGATGCGTCGAGGAGGATCTCGATCGCCTGGAGCATCCGCACCGCGGCCTCGTCGGAGGCCTGCACGCGCAGGCGGCCGGTGAGGACCGCCTCCGTGACCTCGAGGTAGCCGTCGAGCAGGTGGAGCACCGTGGCCCGGTCGGTGGCGCCGTGCCCGTCGGGCTGCGCCCCCGCCGCGGCGGGCGCGGCGACGAGGCCGGCGGCCGTGAACGCCACGTCGACGGTCTCGTCGTCGAGGGTGATGCGCGCCTGCCGGGAGCCCACGACCGCACGCAGGCGCGCGAGCGCCGCCGCGTCCGCGTCGCCGAGGCGCCGCACGAGCTCGCCGACGTACTCCCCCAGCGTCCGGTGGGGCGGGCCGTCAGTCGACATGCTCGAAGACCCCCAGACCCTCGGCGGACAGCTCCGTCCCGCCAACCCGCCCGCGGCAGCGGAACGTGCCGGGCAGCTCGTGGATGAACCCGTACCCGCGCCGGACGGGGTCGGCCGCGATGATCTGCCCCGCCCCGTCGACGCGGAAGTCGACGGCCACGTCGTCCCCGCCCTCGCGCGCCTCGATGCGCACGGACGCGGGCAGGTCGGGGGCCGCGCGGTCCTGGTGCAGCGCGGCCATCGCGCCGGGCAGCCGGCGCAGCGGCGCGGTCCAGCGGCCGTGCCTGCGCACCGTCACGCTCGACCCGACGAACGTCCGGCGGATCCCCGGCGCCCGCACGAGCAGGAGCGGGCGCCCGGGGCGGCGACGGGCCCGGTCGGTGGTGCGGGCGAGCACGATCGCCGGACCCTCGGGGGCGAGGAAGCTCCCCCAGTCCCAGCCGAGGTCCTCGCCCCAGTGCCAGCGGCCCCAGTTGTGGTCGTGGTAGCCGCTGGCTGCCTCGAGCGCCAGCGTCCGGTCGCCGACGCGGACGGTGCCGGAGACGGCCAGCCGCGGCACGGCGTACCAGGCCACCCACCCGGGGCCGAGTGGCATCGGCGCGTCGGCGACGTGGGCGGGGCCGACGGCCACGCCGGTGACGCGCACGTCCACCGCGTCGTCGCGCAGGCGGAGGGCGGCGTGCACCCGCCCCGTCGCGTGGTCGACGCCGAGCGCGGCGTCCTCGAGCGCGATGCTCGCCGTGCCGAGCGTCGCCGCGGCGGCCTCGCGCACGATCACGCCTCCCGCCCAGCCGGCCCCCGGCAGGTGGACGAGCCCGGCGGCGGCGACCCGGGAGCGCGGGTCCCGGGGCGGCCCGTGCAGCGACACGTTCACCAGGCCGACGGCGCCGGCTGCGTGGTCGAACACGTTGAGGTGCAGCCACTCCTTGTACGCGGCGGCTGCGGGGTCGGTCGGGTGCGGCGGGCGGAGGGGGTCGAGCGGGATCACCGCAGCAGGGGGCCCGACGCGAGGCCGGGTGCGCCACCGCCGGGGCGCACGCCCCGCGACGGCAGCGTCGGCGCGGCGATCGCCTCGACGGCCCGGCTGACCTCGACGCCGAACGCCCACATGCCGAGGAGGTAGTCGGCGAACGTGGCGGGTGCCGGCGCGTCGTCCGTCTCCGCCCGCTCGGCGGGCAGCGGCAGGAGGGCGAGGGTCTCCTCGAGGTCGTCGGCCAGCAGGAGGGCGAGGTCGTTGCGGAGGTGGTCGAGCACCGGGCTCGGCGGCGCCTCCGCCATGCGGTCGATGCCCAGCGCCGCCCACACGGCCTCGCCGTTGCCCCCGATCCGGCCGGCGGTGATGGCCTCGTGCAGCCGCGCGCCCTCGGTCGAGCGCGCCACCTCCCGTCCGAGCGCGGCGAAGCCCGCGGTCAGCGAGCCGACCGCGTCGGCGCCCGACATCAGCCGCAGGCTCGCGAGGCGTGCGGCCAGCGACGCGACGAGGCTGACGGTCGTCCGCCCCGCCTCGCCGGGCACGTCGACGAGCAGGGCGCGGGGGGCATCGTCGGTCACGCGCGAGCCTCCGTCGCGGGGTCGGCGGCGGGCTGCTCGGGCTCGACGTGCAGCCGCAGCGCGACGCCGGCGCTGCGGAAGCCGGGCAGGAGCAGGGCCCCGGAGTAGGTGCCGGCGGGCAGGTCGGCCGGGAGGGGCAGGCCGACCGCCATCGTCGCGACCTCGTCGGGGGCCAGGAGCAGCGACGGCGGGTCGATCTGCGCGTCGGGGAACCAGGTCGTGCCGTCGGGCGTGACGAGGGGGGATACGGTCGGGCTGACCATGCAGTGCGCCCGCTGGCGGTTCTCGATCTCGACCTCGACGCGGACGTCGCTCCCGGCGGAACCGGCCGCCTCGAGCGGCGCCCCGTCGGGCCGCAGGACCGTGCCGGGCACCGGTGGCGCGACCGCCGCCTGCATCCGCCGGAGGTAGCGCAGGGTCTCCTCCGCCAGGCGCGCCTGGAAGTCCGCCTGCAGCCGCAGGAGGTCGTGGAGTGGCCCGCCGTCGTCGTCCGAGGGCTCGTTGGTCACGCGCAAGGGCTCGGCCTCATCTCATCCGCTCGATCACATAGTGCAGCATCTCGCGCAGGAACCGGCGGTCGTCCGAGTCGGGGGCGGACCCGAGCGCGCGGGCATCGGCCTCGAGCGCCCGCTCGCTGTACTCGCGGGCGATCCTGCGCCCGTGCCCGAGCGAGCCCGCCGCGACCATGGCGCGCAGCAGCCAGGCCACCTCGTCGGCGGGCTTCGCCTTGCGGGGGGTGTGCAGCAGCGTGAGCGCCCGGTCCCGGTCATCCGGTCCGGCGGTGCGGACGAAGTGCAGGAGCATCACGGTGCGCTTGCCCTCCAGCAGGTCCCCCGCGATCTCCTTGCCGTACAGCACCTCGTCGGCTTCGAGGTTCAGCAGGTCGTCCTGGACCTGGAACGCGATGCCGGCGAGGGAGCCCAGCTCGACGAGCGGCAGGAGCTCCTCGTCCAGCGGCGCTTCGGGCCCGGGCGGGCTGCCACAGATGACGCCGATACGCAGCGGTGCGATGACCGTGTACCAGCAGGTCTTCTTGTAGGCCATGCGCACGTAGGAGCGGTCCGTGAGGTCGAAGCGGTGCTCGGCGATCCAGCCCAGCTCGAGCGCCTGTCCCTCGGCGGACTCGCGCGCCATGCGCTCGACCTCGCGGAGCACGAGCAGCGCCTTGCGCATGCCGATCGCCGACACGTTCTCGAGCAGCGGGCCCATGGCGAGCACGTTCGTCGCGTCCCCCACGTTGACGGCCACGGGCGCCCCGTGCGAGCGCAGCATCGTGATCTTGCCCCGCCGGAACTCCGAGCCGTCCTCCACGTCGTCGTGCAGGAGGAAGGCGTTGTGGAACAGCTCGAGGGCGGTCGCCGACAGCAGGGCCTGCTCGGTGCGCCCGCCGACCGCGCGGCACGCGGCGAAGCAGATGGCCGGGCGCAGGCCCTTGCCCTCGCGGAAGGGGTAGTCGGCGAGGAGGTCGTAGAGCGGCCCGTACCCGGTACGCCGGCGCTCGGCGAAGATGCGCTCGAGCTCGGCCAGCACGTCGCGCCGGGCGTCGCCCAGCACCCGTTCGATCAAGGCCACGTCGTACGCCACTGACCCTCCCGGCGGCCCGCCGAGCCACCCCGGCCGGCGAACGGTTCAGTGTGGGCGGGGTCCGCCCCGCCCGCAAGGCGAGCCGTCCAAGAAGGTGCCGCAGGCGAACAGTCGATTCGGCGAGCACGCCGGCGGCAACGCAGTGCAGCGGAGTGTTGACATCCCGCCCGGCCAGGCGGATGGTAAGGTCGCCGGGGGTTGCGGCGAGGGGCCCAAGCGGGAGGTGAACAGCATGGCGAAGCTGCTGTTTGCAGGAACTTCCGCCTCCGACGATCCCACCCGTGCTGCCCTGCCCTTCCTCGGGGCGAAGGGTGGCGGGAATCGGGCCACGAGGCGGAGATCTTCCTCATGGGAGAGGCCGTGTACCTGATGAAGACGGAGGTCGCCGACGCCTGCAACCCGGTCGGCTGGCCGAACGTTGGTGAAGTACTTCGCGAGGTCGTCGACAACGGCGTCCCCGTGTACGTCTGAGGGGGCTGCGCAGCTGCCCGTGCGGTGGCCGAAGCAGACCTTGAAGGCAAGAACGCTCAGTTCACGAGTCCGGCCGAGTTCGCAGACCACTGCGCGCAGGCCGACAACGTCATCACAATCTGAGCTGGTCCTCCCCGCCCGCTCCCGGTCCACCTCCGTCAACCTGCGAGCGCCTGAACACGGTTCCGGGACAAGTGAGAGGGGAGCCCAACAGGCCCTTCGCCTGCGTGGTTGCCCCATCCACCCGCGCCGGGTGTCGCTCGCCAGCATCATGATTCTGGTGGGATGTTCTGGTTGACACGGAAGATGTTGTCAGGGTCCCATCTCCGTTTGAGGGCCTGGAGGCGGGCGAACGTCTTGCTGCCATAGGCGTGCTGGACGCGGCTGTGCCCCTCATCCCCGAGGAAGTTGACGTAGACACCGCCGGCCGATGCGGTCTGGGCCTCTTCGAACAGTGCGTGCGTATGGGCTGTGTGCAGCGGTGACTGCGCGGGATCGACCCATCGGGTGTTGACGTTGAGCACGAAGGGGGCGTGCCGGTGAGAGTAGGCGGTCTCCGCCTCGCCGACACGGGCGACGGCGCCGCCCATGGTGGCGATCTTGAAGTCGGACAGCGGAGAGGTGTGCGACACGGCGTAGCGCGCGAGGACGTCGACGATGTCATCGTCGAGGTTCGCGAGATACTCAGCCTTCCAGTAGTTGCAGAAGCCCGGCTCCCAGCTGGCGTCGAACATCGCCTGAAAGTCTGCGTAGGACCGTATCGTCAGGGCGTCGGCCGCCGGTTGACCGAAGGCGCGCAGCGGCGCGAGCGCGGCTTGACCCTCCTCGATTGGCCCGGCGTAACAGGCTGCAAGGGCGATGATGGGACGGCCGTAGAGCTCGGCGGGCAGGAACGGGACACGAGGAGCGGTGCGGCAGACGGCGATGACCGTCAGGGCGTCATCAGCCTCGGGAGCGAACTCGCGGAACAGGCGCAGGACGTCTCGGGCCTGATCGGCCGGCCAGACCACCAGCCCGCACAGCACCCGTGGGCCGACCCGATGGAGCCGGAACTCGAACGACGTCACGATGCCGAAGTTGCCGCCGCCGCCGCGCAATCCCCACAGCAAGTCCTGGTTCTCGCGGCTGCAAGCACGCACGATCCGACCTTCTGCGGTGAGCAGGTCGGCGGCGACCAGGTTGTCGCAGGCGAGGCCGAAGGCGCGCTGCAGCCAGCCGATGCCTCCGCCAAGGGTCAGCCCGGCGACCCCGGTCGTGGACATGATCCCGAGCGTGGTCGCAAGGCCATGCTCTTGCGCCTGTCGGTCGAACTCGGCCCCTACGGCACCGGGTCCTACCACAGCAAGGCGGCGCGCAGGGTCGACGGACACCGACGCCATGGGCCGCAGGTCGAGCACCACCCCGCCGTCGCACGTCCCGAACCCAGCGACGTTGTGGCCACCTGCCCGCACCGCAACCACAAGTCCACGTTCTACGGCGAAGGCAAGCCCCCGCTTGACGTCCCTGACGTCCCGGCAGCGCACGATCGCGGCGGGACGCCGGTCAATGCTGCCGTTCCATACCCTGCGGGCTTGGTCGTAGCGAGGATCCGGCGGGCGGATGACCTCGCCCCGGATGTGGCGCGCCAGGACGTCGAGGTCCCGGTGGCTGACCTGGTGCCTGGTTTCGGTCGACATGCTCGCCCTCCAGCCAGCTGCGATACGTGGACCCTGCTCTCACCATCGACCCGTCTCTTGCTCAGGGCCAGTGAAGGATCTGTACTAGGAGATGCTGGAGACGAACGCGGGTGGGAGGCGACGGTGGGCGAGTACGGGCAGTTCTGTCCGGTGGCCAAGGCCGCCGAGGTGCTGGATCAACGATGGACGCTGCTGGTCGTTCGGGAGCTCGTCGCTGGCAGCACGCGGTTCAACGACATCCATCGGGGGGTCCCGCGCATGTCGCGGACCTTGCTGTCGCAACGGCTGAAACAGCTCGTCCGGCAAGGACTGGTCGAGCGCCGGGAGGACGACGAGGGTCCGGTGTACCACCTCAGCGACGCGGGGCATGAGCTCCACGAGGTCATAGAGGTTCTTGGCAAGTGGGGCATTCGGTGGATGAACTCCCTCGGCGGACAGGACCTCGACCCCGCACTGCTGGTCTGGGACATGTCATCGCCCAGGTCGAGCGGGCGTTCGGACGCCAGCTGCCCGTGTCGAGCCTCCTCGAGGGGCGCACGATCGAGCGGCTGGCGTGCCTGCTGCGCGACGAGCCCGCCGCCCGCTCACCCCTCGTGGCGATCCACCCGCGCGGTGCGCACCCGCCGGTCTTCTGGGTGCATCCGCTCAGCGGAACCGTGTACTGCTACGTCGAGCTCGCCGAGGCCCTGGGCGACGACCGGCCGTGCTTCGGCCTTCAGGCCACCGGCTTCGCCGGAGGGAAACCCCAGACGCGCATCGAGGACATGGCCCGCCGCTACGTGCAGGAGGTGCAGCGCCTGCAGCCCGCGGGGCCCTACCGGCTGGGCGGCTGGTCGATGGGCGGGGTGGTCGCCTTCGAGATGGCGCGTCAGCTGGAGGAGCGCGGCGAGCGGGTGGCGCTGCTCGCCCTGCTCGACCCGGCGCCCCCCGGCGCCGGCGCGGACGGCGACGACAGCGCCGCCGGAGAGCCGCTGCTGGGCTTCGTGCAGCACCTGGGGCTGTGGCCGGACGACCTCACCGTGTTCGGCAGTGGCTTGTCGCAGCTCGACCCGTCCGAGCAGCTCGCCTGCGTGCTCGAGCAGGCCCGGCGGGCGGGACTCGTGCCACCGGACCTCGAGGTGTCGGAGCTCGACCGGCAGCTGGCCGTGTTCACGAGCAACCTGGAGGCGATGCGCCACTACGCCCCGGCCCCCTACACCGGCCGGGTCACGCTCGTGGAGGCCGCCGGCTCACGGCACGGGCGCGCGATGCACGGGGCCCGCTGGGACGACCTCGCGCTCGGTGGGCTCGTCCGGCACACCGTTCCCGGCGACCACTCCACGATGCTCCGCCGGCCTCACGTGGGCGTGCTCGCCGAGCGTCTGACCGCTTGTCTCCACGAGACGGGCGCGAGCACGCCATGAGCCCGCGCGTCGCGCGAGCAGACGGGTGGGTCCGCCGGGGCGGTGCGGCCGGGCTGGCCCTGGTGGACGGCGACGTGCACGTATGGCTCGCCGACCTCGACCAACCGGCCTGGCCCCTGCTGCGGCTTGCCGACACGCTGTCGCCCGACGAGCGGGAGCGCGCGGAGCGCCTGCGCTTCCCCCGCGACCAGCGGCGCTTCACGGTCGCGAGAGGGGTGCTGCGCACGCTGCTCGCCGGCTACGTGCATCATGAGCCCGCGGCGGTGCGGCTGCGCTACGGGCCTCGGGGCAAGCCCGAGCTCGCCACGCCCTCGGGTGGCCCGCCGATCCGCTTCAACTCCTCACGTTCGCAGGGGCATGCGCTCTACGCCTTCGCGCGAGGCAGGCGCGTCGGCGTCGACCTCGAGGCGCTTCGCGCGGTGCCCGAGGCTGCGGCGATCGCCGAACGGTGGTTGCCCGTCCGTGAGCGGGACGCGGTGCTCGCCACCCCGCCCGACCGGCGGGACGAGGCGTTCCTGCGGAGCTGGACCTGCACGGAGGCGTATGTGAAGGCGCTGGGCGTGGGGCTCGTCGACGACCTCGAAGACATCGGGGCACCGCTCACCGTGGCGACCCTGCCGACCCGCCGGGTCGCCGGTGGAGACGTGGGGGGGAGCGCCGGCTGGTCGCTGGAGGCGCTGCCCCCCGTCGACGGCTACGTCGCGGCGCTCGTGGTCGAGGCGGAAGACCACCGGCTGCGCTGCTGGGTCCTCGACGCTGCCGGCACCGCCGCCGTGTCCCCTATCCGGCGCGGCAGACGAAGTCGAGCTCGTAGGTAAGGTCGAAGCCGTCCTGGTAAACGGTGCCGTGACCGGTGGCCGGCAGCGTGTTCGACGCCTGTCGACGACCGTGAGCCTCGCGACCGTGACCGGTGAGGGCCCCACCTGGCCGCGTCCTTGTATGCGCAGGTTGATCGTGCCGACCCCGCAGCCTTCCCAGCGCCCCGGTGAACACGCCGGTCCCCTACTGGACCCGACCGTTCTGGTGGACGACGCCTCGAACCTCTTCCGCGAAGGTGCCCGCGTGGGTCGGGAGAGGTCGACCGTACGGACGTCGGTGGAGTCGATCGCGGCGCGGAGATCCCTCGACCGCCTCGGGTTGCAGGGCGGTGTCGACGGCGACGGCGATGTCGCCAGCGCGTAGCGGGACGAGCGACACGGAGTCCAGTGGCGACACCATCTGCACCGCATCACCGAGACCCCTTCGCCGAGCACGCGACCAGCGCGTACGTCGTGAACGCGCAGCATCGGCTTCGATGTCGCCACCCGCCATCGGCGTCGTGGCGTCCTTGACCCGCGGGCGCCCGAAGCCGACCGTCGGGCTGCGCTGCGAGCTGGATGTGCTGCCCATCAACGAGGACCGCGGGGTGGGGTACGACTCCACCCATCCTGGCTCGATGCATTCCTGCGACCACGACGGGCACATGGCCGTGCTGCTCGGAGCGACCGCCGTCCTTGCCGAGAAGGAGGGGTCGACGGCAGCGTGCGCGTCGTCTGCCAACCGGCCGAGGAGCCAGCCGGCCGCGACGTGCAGGCGACGATCCACGACGGACTCCTCGAGCGAAGGCAACGCAGGTTGCGGACGTCGTTCCTCCCACCGACGGCGGGGTATGGCCTTGTTCGCAGACGACGTTTTGAGGTTTTGGAGGTGCGCGCATGAGGATCCGCAAGCGACCGGCAGGCCCCCCCGCTGCCAGTGTCCGTCCCCCGCGCTCAGGCGTCGGTCGCGGTTCCTCATCCGCCGCCGAGGCGGTGTCGGACGCCCTGCGCCGCGGTGAGAGCCCGCACCTCACCGGCCGTCGACGTGTCGCGTTGCTGCAGATCATCGGCGCAGGTGCGCTGGGTGTCGTTGGCCTGTACCAGTTCGGGCTCCTCCGGCGGGTGCCCGAGCCCTCGCTTCCCGGCTTGGACGCGGATGCCGTCGATGCCTCCGGCGAGGCATATGAGCTGCTACGAACCCCTGACAGCGCGCTGGGCATCGCCAGCGCCGGCGTGACGCTCGCGCTGGCGGGGATGGGCGGGGTCGACCGGGCCGAGGAGCAGCCGCTCCTGCCGCTGACGCTGTTCGCCAAGACGGTCGTGGACGCCCTCGGGGCGCTGTACCTGACCGCCGAGCAGCTCACGAGACACCGCAAGGTCTGCTCGTGGTGCTCGGTCAGCGCGGCAGCGCTTCTCGCCAGCGTTCCCGCTGCTTGGCCCGAAGCGCGGGCGGCACTCAGGTCCCTTCGGGACCGCCGCTGAACCCGAGACGGTTCATGACGATCCAGGAGAACCGCTGATGCCATCACCATCCACGACTGCCCGGGGAGTCGCTGTCGTGACGGGCGGGACGGCGGGAATCGGGCGAGCGAGCGTCCGCTGCCTGGCCGAGCGCGGCTGGGACGTCGGTGTCATCGCCCGTGGACAGGACCGGCTCGACGCCACCGTCGCCGAGGTCGAGCGGCTCGGTCGCCGGGCCGTGGCGGTGTCCGCCGACGTGGCGGACGCGGCAGCTCTGGATGACGCCGCCGACCGCATCGAGGCGACGCTGGGGCCGATCGACGTGTGGGTCAACAACGCGTTCACGGGCGCCATCGCCTTCTTCGAGGAGGTGACGCCCAAGGAGTTCGAGCGCATCACCGGGGTCACCTACCTCGGTTTCGTCAACGGCACCCGCACCGCCCTCGCACGGATGGCGACGCGCAACCGCGGCACGATCATCCAGGTCGGATCGGCCCTGGCGTTCCGCGGCATCCCTCTGCAGGCCGCCTACTGCGGTGCCAAGCACGCCATCGTCGGGTTCACCGAGTCGGTCCGAACGGAGCTGCTGCACAAGGGCCTCGACATCAACCTGTGCTCAGTGCACATGCCCGGAGTGAACACGCCCCAGTTCGGCTGGGTGCTGCACCGCGGCATCGATCACCACCCGATGCCGGTCCCGCCGATCTACCAGCCGGAGGTCGCCGGCCGGGCTGTCGCCCACGTCGCCGAGCATCCGCGGCGCTCGATGTGGGTGGGATTGCCGACCGTCCTCACGATCCTCGGCAACCGCTTCGCCCCGTCCCTGCTCGACCGCTTCCTCGCCCGCACCAACGTCGAGGACCAGCAGTCCCCCGACCACGACCCGCCGGGCGAGCGGTCCAACACCTGGGAGCCGGTGCCCGGCGGGGACATCGCCGCCCACGGCGCCTTCGACGACCAGGCGCACGCGCGCAGCCCCGAGCTGTGGCTCAGCCTGCACCGCGGCGCCGTTGCGGCAGCCGGCGCAGCGCTGCTCGGCATCGCCGCCGCAGCGGCGGGCTCGCGACGCAGCTGACTGGAACGAGCGCACCCGCTCGGCATCCTGACAGGAGTCACACATGAGGTTGGCGGTCATCGGTTTGGGACGGATGGGGCTGAGCCTCGGAGAGCTCGCCATCGACCGAGGGCATGAGGTCGTCGGGTGGGATCCGAGCGCGGACGCGCGGTCCACGGCGGCCGACCTGGACATCGAGGTGGCGGGTGACCTCGGCGACGTCGCCGGAGCGCTGCCGACCCCGCGGGTGGTGCTCATGTGGGTCCCCCATGGCAATCCGGTCGACGCGAACCTCGTCACGCTGCGGGAGGGCCTCGAGCACGGCGACGTCGTCGCCGACTGCGGCAACTCGCACTGGGAGGACTCCCGACGCCGTCACGACGAGCTGGTCGACGACGGCATCCGGTTCCTCGACATCGGCACGAGCGGGGGGATCAGCGTCGCGCTCGGCTGGCAGGGTGCGTTCATGGCAGGCGGCCCGAGGGACGCCTTCAATCTGGTGCAGCCGCTGCTGCGGGACCTCGCCGTGGCCGACGGCGCCGTCTTCTACGCCGGGCCGTCGCCGTCGGGGCATTTCGTGAAGCTGGGCACAACGCGATCGAGTTCGGGATGATCCAGGCGATCGCCGAGGGGGTCGAGCTGCTGCGCGGCTTCGACCATGAGCTCGATCTGCCGGCGGTGTTCGAGCACTGGAACCACGGGACGGTGATCCGCAGCTGGCTGGTCGGGCTGATGGGCAACGCGCTCGCGCACGGCGGGATCGGTCCGGAGGGTGACGTCGCAGTCGGTCTCGAGGGGCTGTCGACGGTGGTGGAGGACACCGGCGAGGTCAAGTGGGTCACCCAGTGGGCGTCCGAGCACGACATCCCGACACCGGTGACCGCGATGGCCCAGCAGCTGCTCATGGCCTACCGCGACGTCGACTGGCCGGCGGCGAAGGCCGTCGCGCTGCTCCGCAACCAGTTCGGCGGCCATCCGATCCGCCGACGCGACGCCGCCGCGGGGCAGCGTTCATGAGCGAGCTTCCCGACGGCTGGCCGTCGCAGCCGCCCATCACCGACTACGCCATGTTGTCGGACTGCCACGCCCCAGCGCTGGTGTCACGCGACGGGTCGGTGGACTGGTGGTGCCCGCCTCGCGCGGACGGGCCGTCGGTGTTCGGCCGCCTGCTCGATGCGGACGCTGGCCACTGGACGCTGTCGGCGGTCGACCCTGCCGAGATCTCCCGCCGCTATCTCGACGACACCCTCGTGCTGGAGACGACGGTGATCACCGAGAGCGGGGAGGTGCAAATCCTCGACTGCCTCGCCCTGGAGCCGGGCGCCCGGGGGCACGACATCGGCTTCAAGGTCCCGCAGCTGCTGGTCCGCAGCGTCGAGGGCGTGCGCGGCAGCGTGACGGTGCGCTGCGAGTTCGCACCGCGTGTCGAGTACGGGCTCACCGTGCCGCACCTCGAGGAGTCCGATGGTGTCATCGTCGCCGAGGGAGGACCCGTCCGGCTGCGGCTGTCCACGCCGGTGCCTCTGCGCATCGACGAGGGCACGGCGACCGGCGAGCTGACCGTCGAGGAGGGGAAGCAGCACACGTTCGCGCTGGCCTACGCGTCGCTGCACGGCAAGGACGAGGCCGCCGGCACCGAGCCGGGCGAGGCGCTCACCGAGACGCTCGCAGGCTGGCGATCCTGGGTCGACGCGCACGACCCCTACGAGGGTCCGCATGCCGAGGCGGTGCAGCGCAGCGCCCTGGTGCTGCAGGCGCTGACCTACCAGCCCTCCGGTGCGGTCCTGGCCGCGCCGACCACCTCGCTGCCCGCCGAACTCGGGGGATCCGACAACTGGGACTACCGCTACGCCTGGCTGCGCGACCTCTCCCTGACCACCCAGGCCCTGTGGATCGGCGCCTGCCCCGACGAGGTCGGCCGGTTCCTGCAGTTCATCGCCGACGCAGCCGGCCAGCCGGCCGAGGGCGACCGCGTCCAGATAATGTACGGCCTCGACGGACGACGTTGGCTGCCCGAGCACGAGCTCGACCACCTCGCCGGCTACGCCGACAGCCGCCCCGTGCGCATCGGCAACGACGCGTGGGACCAGTCCCAGCTCGACGTCATGGGCGAGGTCCTCGACCTCGCGCTGCGCTACCGCGACCAGCTCGACCCGATCAACGAGCGCACCCGACGACTCCTGCGCTGGATGGCCGAGGAAGCCGCGACGACGTGGCAGGCCGAGGACGCAGGCATGTGGGAGTCCCGCGACGGCGGCCGGCACTACACGACCTCGAAGGTGATGTGCTGGGTCGCGCTCGACCGCGCCTTGCAGCTCGCCGACCTCCTCGACGCGCAGGACGAGATCGACCGCTGGCAGGCGATCGCCGAGGAGATCCGCCAGACCGTCCTCGAGCAGGCTTGGAACGCCGACATCGACGCCTACGCCGGCGCGCTCGGCTCGGACCGCCTCGACGCCTCCGTGCTGCTCATGCCGCTCGTCGGGTTCCTCGACGCCCGCGACGAGCGGATGCGCGCCACCATCCGAGCCATCCAACGCGAGCTCACCCGCGACGGGCTCGTCTACCGCTGGGACGGCGACGCCAACGGCTTCGTGCTGTGCACCGCCTGGCTCGTCGAGTGCCTCGCCCTGGCCGGCGAGCACGACGAAGCCGCCGGTCTGCTCGACCGGCTCGTCGCCCGCGCCAACGACCTCGGCCTTTACGCCGAGCAGATCGAGCCCGCCACCGGCGCGCACGCCGGCAACTACCCCCAGGCGTTCTCCCACGTCGGCATAATCAACGCCGCCTGGCGGATCGGGCAGACCGCCGACCAGCAAACACCTTCGTCACCTACGTGACATTGGTCGCTCGGCTTGCATGCCCGTCGCCTCATCTGGCAACCGCTTCCAGAGGGCAGCGATCACGAAGGGGTCATCCCGCGATGGCAGGACGAACCTACGAACAGCAGACCACGAGCACCGGCCTCCGCCGCCCCGCTCGGGCTGATGGTGAGCACGGGCGTGCCGGTGGTCCTCATCGTCCTCGGCGTTGCGCTGCTCGGCAGCGGCGCCATCGACTGGGCGAGCGCGATCGTGTGGGGCATCGTGCACGGCCGCCTTCACCCTACTTCGGCAAGGCCCCCCTGTGGCGAGTCTGATGGGGCACCTGCTGTTCGGCCTGGTGCTCGGCCTTGGCTACCAGTTGCTACCAATCGGAGGCTGACACATGCTCGCACGACGTCTGCTCCTCGGCGCGGTCGCCGGTGCCACCGGCACCGCCGTGCTGAACCTCACCACCTACCTCGACATGGCGATCCGCGCGCGACCGTCGAGCCAGATGCCCGCCGAAGCCGCCGACGAGCTGACCGACAAGGTCGGCCTGCCGCTGGCCGGCGAGGACGACGGTGACGAGGCCGCCCAGGCCCGTAAGACGGCGCTGGGCGCGCTCTTCGGCTTCGCCACCGGCATCGGCCTCGGCGCCAGCTTCGGTGCCCTGCGCCCCGCGCTCCGGTCCGTGCCCACCTCCGTTCTCGCCGCCGGCGTGGGGCTATCCGCGACGGTCGCGAGCTCCGGGCCGCTCGTCGCGCTGGGGCTCACCGACCCGACCGAGTGGGGCGCCGAAGGTTGGGTGTCCGATCTCGTCCCCCACCTCGCCTACGGCCTCGCGACCGTCCTCGTCCACGACGCCCTGGACCTCGAATAGGCGAGTTGTGCTTGACAGGCGGGCAGGGCGGCCATCCTGGCTGTGGCCGGCTGGTTTGAGCCGCTCGATGACGCTCGGGAGAACCGGTCGAGGCTGGGCTGGTAGCCGATGATGCGCACGGTGATGCTGCGCGCCCGGCGCATGACCATGGAGGGGATGAGGATCATGGCGGCGACGAAGCGCCGGAACGACAGCGGCACCGAGAACCAGACCGTCGAGCACCTCGAGCAGCTGCTGTCGGCCGCCAAGGACGCCGGCACCCCGGTGTTCGTCTCGCCGCACTACTACTACCCGCACGACGACCAGTGGCAGTTCGGCGGTCAGCTCGAGCAGATGATGCACGACATCGACATGTTCGAGCGCTCAGGGCCGCTCGATGCCGAGGGGCTCGAGGGCTCCGGCGCCGATGGCACGACACCCTCAAGCCCTACATCGCCGACGGCCAGACCGTCGTCACCAGCCCCCACAAGGTGTACGGGCCGGAGAACAACGCCGTGCGTGCTCACCACCGAGGAGGCCACGAAGGCGCTCGCAGGCTGACGGCATCGAACGGTTGCCGATCGGTGATCGCCGGAAGGAACCGCCGCGTGCGGCGGTTCCCCGCCACTGACCGCTGCGCGACCGGATGAGGGAGAACACGACATGAGCGACACCTTCGATGTGATCGTCCTGGGAGCCGGCTCGACCGGCACGAACGTGGCGGGGTACGCCCGCGACAACGGGCTCTCCGTCGCGGTCGTCGAACGCGAGCTGGTCGGGGGCGAGTGCTCGTACTGGGCGTGCATGCCCAGCAAGGCGCTGCTCGGCCCCGTGCACGCCGTCGCTGCCGCGCGGCGCCTGCCAGGCGCGGCTCAGGCGGTGACCGGCCAGATCGACGTCGACGCCGTGCTAGCCCGACGCGACGAGTTCATCTCCCACCTCGACGACGGCCCCCAGGCCGACTGGCTCGCCTCGATCGACGCCGCGCTCGTGCGCGGACACGGCCGTCTCGTCGGTAAGCGGCAGGTCGAGGTCACCGCTGGCGACGGCAGCACCCGCACGCTGACCGCCGCGCGCGGGGTCGTGGTCGCCACCGGCAGCCGTGCCGCCACCCCGGCGGTCGACGGGTTGACCGACATCGCCACGTGGGACAACCGCGACGTCACGACCGCCAAGCAGATCCCCCGACGGCTGCTCATCCTCGGCGGCGGGGTCGTCGGCGTGGAGATGGCGCAGGCGTACCGGCGCCTCGGCGCGGAGGAGGTCACCGTCGTCGAGATGGCCGGGCGCATCCTCGGCCCCTACGAGCCGTGGGTCAGCGAGGTGCTCACCGAGGCGCTGGAGGACGAGGGCATCAGCGTCCGCTCCGGCGTCGCCGCGAAGGCGGCCCGCCGGACCGGCGGCGACGGTCCCGTCACCCTCACCCTCGACGACGGCAGCGAGCTCGTCGGCGACCAGCTCCTCGTCGCCGCCGGGCGCACCTTCAACACCGACGACATCGGGCTGGAGGCGATCGGACTGGAACCGGGCGGTCCGCTCGAGGTCGACGACCAGCTGCGGGTCGCCGCCGTCGACGGGGGCTGGCTCTACGCGGCCGGCGACGCCAACGGCCGGACGCTGCTCACCCACCAGGGCAAGTACCAGGCGCGGCTCGTCGGCGACATCCTCGGGGGAAAGGACCGGGCCGCCTGGGCCGACCATCGCGCCGTCCCCCAGGTCGTGTTCACCGACCCGGAGATCGCCGCCGTCGGCCACACCGAGGCACAGGCGCGCGAGACCGGCCTCGAGGTGAGCGTTGTCACCGTGCCGATCACCTCCGTGGCCGGCGCCGCCCTCGTCGGCAAGGACGTGGCCGGCAAGGCCCAGCTCGTGATCGACGCCGAGCGCCGAGTCGTCGTCGGGGCGACGTTCGTCGGCCCCCACGTCGGCGAGCTGCTGCACTCCGCGACGATCGCCATCGTCGGCGAGGTGCCGATCGACAGGCTGTGGCACGCCGTCCCCGCCTTCCCCACCGTCAGCGAGGTCTGGCTCCGCCTCCTCGAAGCCGACCGGGGCGTGTGACGGGGGCCACGATCACCGTGTTCTGGCGGCCCGGCTGCATGTTCGGCTCCGCCCTGCTGCGCGACCTAGAACGCCTCGACGTGCCCCACGAGCGGCGCGACATCTGGCAGGATCCCAAGGCCGCCGCGGCCGTCCGGGCCGCCGCCAGCGGCAACGAGACCGTCCCCACCGTCCGCATCGGCGAGGTGACCTTCGTCAACCCGTCCGCGGCGGCGGGTGCTCGGCGCCATCCATCGACTCGACCGCCAGCGAACTGCCCCGCCCCTCTGAACCGGGCGGGTCCGCCCGCTGGCTGAACCGGCTCCTCGGCGGGGGCGACTGAGCCGGCTCCGTGGTTCGTCGCGATCCGGCGGGTCAGCGGCGGAGGCGGCGCACCGCGGCGCGGGCTATCAGCGCCACCGCAACCGGAGCGCTCATCGACAGCGCCATCGCGACGGCCCCTCGTGCCGGATCGGGCAGAGGCTTCAGCGCGGCGCCGATGCGGCCGGTGAGGTACATCGGCGGGGCTTCTCGGAGCACGTCTTCCTTGGCGTGTCCGCCGGCGGCTTCCCAGGTCTCCCACATGTGGCCGGCCCCGTTGAGCATCGGCCGCAGCCGAGGTTGGCGTTCCCGCTTCGACGGCTGATGCCCCTGGGCGGCGGCCTCGAGCGCTTCGCGCAGCAGCGGCTCGTCGTTGGCCCACAGCGAGCGCCACCACACCGTCCCGTCCGGGCCGATCAGGTAGGCGGCGTGCGGCTTCGGGTCGAGCTGGCGATGCAGCGAGCCGTCGATGTCGTCGACGACCACCGGCGGTCATCCGGGACCTCCTTGGAACGCCATGTCCTCGGCGAGCAGCTGGCGGGAGAAGCGGGAGAAGCGGTAGGGGGTCGTGCCCATCGGGAGCTCCACTGGTCGGGTGATGAAACCCTTCCCTGTCCACCCCAGGGACACCCGCGGGGCACGGGGGGAATCGGGCGGGGACCGCGGGTACGGTCCCGCCGTCGCCCGCGAGGAGGTCGAGATGGTGCAGGTCGGCAGCGAGGAGATCGCCCGGTGGAGCGCGCGGGCGGCCGCCCGCCAGGACATGTCGCCCTTCACCGCCCAGGACATCAAGCAGATCAGGACCTCGGCGGTCGAGGACCACGCCGAGCCCGGCACGCGCCTGCTCGCCGCCGGCGAGGCGGTCGACCGCGTGCTCATCATCGGCTCCGGCGAGGTCGAGCTGCTCGCCCACTCCAGCGCAGGCCGCCGGGTCATGGAGGTGGTCCGCAAGGGCGGCGTCATCGGCGACATCCCTCTGTTCCTCGACGCGCCCATGCCCTTCGACGCTGTGGTGAGCCGGCGAGCGCTGGTGTGCACCCTGGATCGTGATGGGCTGCTCGCCTTCCTCAGCTCGGCCCCGGCGGCGAGCCTGCGGTGGATGCGCTCCATCGCCCTGCGACTCGACGACGACCGTCGACGCCTCCTCGCCATCATGACCAGCGATCTCACCGGCCAGATCGCCTTCCTGCTGCTCGAGCACGCAGAGCCCGGTGCGGACGGCGGCCTGGCAGTCCGGCTCAGCCATGACGTCATCGCCCAGCTGCTCGGTGCCCGCCGCCAGTCCGTCAGCCGCGTCATCGCCGACCTGCGCGCACGTGGGCTGATCGCCAGCGCCTACCGCCGGATCGACCTCCTCGACCCTGCCGGCCTCCAGGAGATCGCCGGACCGTCGCTGCCGACGTCTCGCTCGTGACAAGGCGTGGAAGACCGCAACCTCTGTAGCCGTTTCCTTCCGCGTCCGCTCCGTCGTCGCGACCATCGGGGATACCGAACGCGAGGGCTGACGACCGCGCCGGCGCACGAGGAGGAGACAACAATGGACGTTCGAGGAATCGGCTACGGCACACTCGCAGGGCTCGCAGGCGGCCTGGTCTTCGGCGCGATGATGCACGCCATGGGCATGATCGCGATGGTCGGCGGGCTCATCGGCATGAAAGGCGTCGCCGCAGGATGGGCGGTGCACCTCGTCAACTCCGCCATCATCGG
This sequence comes from Egibacteraceae bacterium, assembly GCA_035540635.1. Classification (NCBI taxonomy): domain Bacteria; kingdom Bacillati; phylum Actinomycetota; class Nitriliruptoria; order Egibacterales; family Egibacteraceae; species Egibacteraceae bacterium. The sequence continues at coordinate 127,431 of DATLGH010000003.1, forward strand.
CGCGATCTACGGCGCGACCCTGGGCCAAGCGGCGCACAGCGCAGGGCGAGGTGGCGGCTACGGCTTGCTCTACGGCGCCGCCTGGTGGGTCCTCGGACCGCTGCTCATCATGCCGCTGTGGATGGGCATGCCGGTCTTCCAAGTCGGTGAGATGCAGCTGCTGAGCTTGGTCGGCCACCTCACCTGGCCTACGGTGTCGTCACCGGCCTGGCCTTCTACGGCCTCGTGCAGCAGACGGCCTCGAGGGAGCCGGTCACCACCTGAGCGCCTAGCTCTCGGTCGGTGCAGCAGGGGGACGAGGTCCCGGTCCTCTCAGCGCCGCCGCCACAGCTCCTCGGCGCGCTTGAACTCGTCGTACGCCCCGGGGCCGTTGCGTCGCAGGCTGTCGTAGAACGCCTCCCGGGTCGACGTCGCGGTAATCTATCTGCTCCGTGACGTAGGGGGCGAGGGCACCGGAAGCGGACGGCGGGACCGCCCTTCCTCGTGGCGGGTGGGGAACGCCAAGGTTCGTGGTGGCACACCCGCCTCGCCGGGGTGCGCTTCGCGGGTGTAGACAAAGTACCAGGCCACCTCCGGGTTGCGGCTGGCCGCGGCGTCGAGAAAAGGACCCTCTGCCGGGACGCTGCGAGTTCCGCCCCCTGCGACGTCAGGGTGGACAGCGGCGGTGGTGCCCGATGCGAAAGGGCGTGGCCGACACCTGGCGCTACTACCAAGTCGGCACCGGCGCGAACAACCGCTACCTCGACGCGCTGGCGCAGGCGAGCGTCAAACGCGAGAGCTTCGACACCCTCGATGCCCTGCGCCGGGTCCCGGGTGCGGAACGGACGTGGCATCTTCCGCCTGGACCCCCTCGGCGCCGAGGCCGAACTGTTCGCCGCCGTCCTCGCCGGCCAGCACACCTTAACCGGGCTGCGCCACCGCGACCTGACAGCCCGCCCTGCACCCGCACCCGCCCGCGCCCCGACGAGCAACGACGCCGCTGTCCCCGCACGTCCCGCCAGATCGCCAAACTCCGCGGCCACGGCCTGCTCGCCAAGGTCAAAGCCGCCCGCCTGTACCGGCCCACCCCCAAAGGACTGCGCCTCATGACCGCCGCCGTCCAGATCCGCCAACACGACTTCCCCGCCGCCTATGCAATTGCCCCCGCGGCCTGAACCTCGTCCCCACCGGACTTGCGCGCCCGGCGCATCCTTCAGGGCAATGCGTAGGGGATTGGGCGCCCCGGTGCCGACCCTTCGACCGAACGGCCGCCGTCGCGGTGTCCGCCTGAGCATGCCCCATCCGGCAGGCAGGCGACGACGAACCACAATGGAACCACGCTCCGGACGCCGCCCGGCGCAACTTGCCGGACCGCCCGCCCCACCGCCGCAAAGGACAGACTGTTGACGCAGATCGAGGGACGCGACACCCGCGCCGCCGCACCGCTGACCGCCACGGGAATCGACGGAACGATCACCGTCGATGCCGACTCGCTGACGATCCGCAAGGGTTTCGGCACCCGCACCTTCGGCGTGCGTGGCAGCCACACCCTGGCCATCTGGGCGATCGCCGACGCCCAGCTCGACGCGCCGACCGGCGAACGCCGTGGCGCCCTGCAGGTCCGCCCGGTCCGTCAGTGGTCGCCGAACGGCTCGCTCACGGAGTACACCGTCACCTTCACCGAGCAGGCAGCCGGGGAGTTCGAGCGGGTGCACGCCCGCCTGCAGGAGCTGCTGCCCGCTCGGCAAACGGTCCGTAGGTCAGGCGCCCCCGGCGGCTGAGGGCATCACTGTGTCTCCGGCTCCTCCGTGGCGGCGTCGTTTGCTTCCTTCTTCGCCCGAAATTGCTCGATGGCAGCACGCACGTCGGTCGCTTTGCCCCATGGAAGGAGGCGGCTATGGTCCCCGCATGCCGACTCCCGATCCCCGGCCCGCGTTGACCACTGCCGACGTGCGGGCACTCGTTGCGGGGTGCGCGTTCTCGCCCCGCGCGGGCGCCCCGCACGTGGGCCGGGTCGGGCTCGAGCTGGAGGTGTTCCCGGTCCGGCGGGCCGGCGACGGTGCTCCCGCCGGGCGCGTGCCACTGCGCGACGAGGGGCGGCCCGGCACCCTGCGCATCCTCGACGAGCTCGCGCCGCGCTCGGGGGCCGGGGACGTGCCGCGGCACCCGCTGGCGCGCGGCACCGTCGTGACGGTCGAACCCGGCGGGCAGGTCGAGGTCACCACCTCGCCCCGCGCGACCGCCGCCGCCGCCCTCGACGACCTCGCCGAGGCGAGCGCCGCCCTCGCGCGGGTCTACGGCGAGCAGGGCGTGACCCTTGCCGCCGCCGGCCTCGACGTGTGGCACGCCGCCGGGGACGTCGCCCAGCAGCTGGACGCCCCGCGCTACCCGGCCATGGCCGCTTACTTCGCCCTGCGGGGACCGGCAGGCCACGCGATGATGTGCCACACCGCCGCCCTCCAGGTCAACCTCTGCCTCGGCCCGCCCGATGTCGCCGGGCAGCGCTGGCTGGTCGCGAACCTCCTCGCCCCCGTGGTCGTGGCCACGTTCGCCGCAAGCCCTGAGCCGCCCGCCGCGTCCGGTCGCGCCCGGCTGTGGCGGCGGCTCGACCCCACCCGCACGGGCGTGCCCCGCGCGCTCGTCGAGGGACGCACCGACGACCCGGTGGATCAGCTCGTCGAGGCGGCGCTGGCCGCCGATGTGCTGCTCGTTCGCCGGCCCGGCGGCTACGTGGTGGGCCGGCCCGGGTGGTCGTTCGGGACGTGGCTGCGCCACGGCGACGCCGACCTCGGGCGCCCCACCGCTGACGACCTCACCTACCACCTCACGACGCTGTTCCCGGAGGTGCGCGCGCGCGGCTTCCTCGAGTTCCGCGGAGTCGACGCGCTGCCGGCCCGCTGGCGGGCGGTGCCGGTCGTGCTGCTCGCCGGGGCGCTGTACGACGCGCGCGCGACCGAGCAGATCCGCGCGGTCCTCGAGCGCCTGCGCCCCCGCCTGCCGGCGCTGCTGGAGCGGGCCGGGATCGGCGGCGTGGCCGACCCGGCGATGTGCGCGCTGGCGGTGGAGTGCTGGTCGCTCGCGCTGGCCGGCGCCCAACGCCTGCCCGCGGGCTACGTGCGCGCCGCGGACCTGCGCACCGCCGAGGAGTTCCTCGACCACTTCACGATGCGCGGGCGCTGCCCCGCCGACGAGTGCGCCGAGCGCCTCGCCTGGTCGCCCGCCGCCGCACTGGCCTGGGCCGGCGACGCCGCCGACACGCTCGTCCGGTGACGGCCGGGGCGGCGGCCGCGCGCGCGGCGATCAGCCGGTCGCTCGCGGAGGTGCGGGCATGGACGCACGCGCTGCTCGACCCGCTCGACGACGACGAGGTGCACCGCCAGGTCGACCCGATCATGAGCCCCCTCGTGTGGGACCTCGGCCACATCGGCACGTTCGAGCAGCTGTGGCTGCTGCGGGCGCTCGGCCACCGCACCGGCTGGGACGCGGGCCTCGCCGGCCTCTACAACCCCTTCGAGCACCCCCGGTGGACCCGCGCGGACCTGGCGGTCCTGCCGCGCGCCGACGCCGTCACCTACCTCGCCGACATCCGCAGCGACGCGCTGCGCCTGCTGGCCGCCAACGGCCTCGACCCCGCGGAGCCGCTGCTCGCCGGCGGCTACGTCTACAGGATGGTCGTGCAGCACGAGGCCCAGCACCAGGAAACGATGCTGCAGGCCCTTGACCTGCGGCCCGACGCCGCCGCCTACCCGCTCGCGCGCGAGCGCCGGCTGTCCCGGCCCCGCGCGGTCGACGACGCCGAGCGGGTGGTCGTGGGGGCGGGGAGGTTTTGGATGGGCTCCGCCGACCCGGGCGCCTACGACAACGAGCGGCCGGTCCACCAGGTCGACGTGGGCGCCTTCGCGGTCGACCGCTTCCCCGTCACCAACCGCCGGTACGCCGACTTCCTCGACGCCGGCGGCTACGAGCGCCCCGAGCTGTGGTCCGAGCGCGGCTGGGCGTGGCGGACCGAGACGGGCCACCGCTGGCCGCAGGGCTGGATCGCCGCCACCGGCGGCGGCTGGCATGTGCGGCGCTTCGGCCACGTCGCCTCCCTCGACCCCCGCGAGCCCGTCGAGCACGTGAGCTGCTTCGAGGCGGAGGCCTTCGCCACCTGGGCGGGCGGGCGCCTGCCGACGGAGGCCGAGTGGGAGAAGGCCGCCTGCTGGGACCCGGCCGCCGGTCGGTCGCGGACCTACCCGTGGGGGGAGGCGCCGCCCACGCCGGCGCGGGCCAACCTCGACCGGCGCGGTTGGGGGCCCGCTCCCGTCGGGTCCTGCGCCGCCGGCGCGAGCGCCTACGGCGTCGAGCAGCTCGCCGGCGACGTGTTCGAGTGGACGTCCTCGCCGTTCGCCGCCTACCCCGGCTATGTCACGTTCCCCTACCCGGAGTACAGCGAGTCCTTCTTCGGCGGCGACTACCGGGTGCTGCGCGGTTCGAGTTGGGCAACCCGACCCGTGCTCGCCCGGGCGAGCTTCCGCAACTGGGACCACCCCTACCGCCGCCAGATCTTCGCCGGGCTCCGTGTGGCCTACGACCTGCCCGCCGGCCAACCGGGCGGGAGGACGCGCTGAATGTGCCGTCTGGCCGCCTATCTCGGCCCGCCCGCACCGCTGTCGACGCTCCTCTACGACCCCCCGCGGTCGCTGGAGGTCCAGGCCTACGCCCCGCGCGAGCAGCTGTCGGGCCGCGTGAACGTCGACGGGACGGGCCTGGCGTGGTGGCAGGCGGGCGAGCCCGATCCGCTCCGCTACGTCACCGACCGACCCCCGTGGGCGGACCCGAACCTGCCCGGCCTCGCCCCGCGCCTGCGCGCCGGCGGGCAGCTCGCGGTCGTGCGGGGCGCGACGTCCGGGATCGGGCACGGCACGGTGTTCGTGCCGCCGTTCACCCACGGCCGGGTGGCAGGCGCCCACAACGGCTTCGTCGCGGACTACCGGGCGCGCGTCGCCCGCGCGCTCGTCGACCGCCTCCCCGACCACCTCCACGCCCGCCTGGGCGGGCTCGGCGACTCCGAGGCGCTGTTCCTGCTCGCCGCGGCCCGCCTCGAGGACGACCCCGCGGGCGGGCTGCGGGGCGCCGCAGCCGCCGCCGTGCGGGAAGCCGCGGCGCTGTGCGCGAAGCTCGACGTGCCTGCGACGCTCACGCTCGTGCTCGCCGACGGCCGGGCGATCGTGGCCACCCGGGCGGCCACGGCGACTGCCGCCAACTCGCTGTACACGCTGAGCGACAGCGCCCGCTGGCCGGGGGCGCGGGTCCTGGCGTCCGAACCCCTCGATGACGACGCCGGCTGGGACGCCGTGCCCGACGGCAGCCTCGTCGAGCTGACCTCGGACGGCGTGCGGGTCGCGCCCCTGGAGTTCTGAGGTGGGCGCCACCCTGCTGCGGCTGACCTCCCCCGACGCCGGCGCGCTGCGCGCCGCGCTTGCCGCCGACGTCCGCGAGGGCCTCACCGCCACCCCGCGGCGGCTGCCGTCGAAGTGGCTGTACGACGCGCGCGGCTCCGCCTTGTTCGACGGGATCACCCGCACGCCCGAGTACTACCTCACCCGCACGGAGGCGGCGATCCTCGCCGACCGTGCCGACGAGATCGTCGCCGCGGTCGAGCCGGCGCAGATCGTGGAGATCGGCTCCGGCTCGGCGCGCAAGACCCGGCTGCTGCTCGAGGCGCTGCACCGCCACCGCACCGGCCGGGTCTACGTGCCGTTCGACGTGAGCGCCGAGGCGGTCGCCGCGGCCAGCGCCGCCCTCGCTGCCGACTACCCATGGCTGGACGTCCAGGCGGTCGTCGGCGACTTCCACGAGCACCTGCACGAGGTGCCGCGCGCCGGCCGGCGACTGGTGGCCTGCCTGGGCTCGACCATCGGCAACTTCCCGGACGACGGCCAGGTCGCGCTGCTGACCGACCTCGCCGGCATGCTCGAGGACGGCGACGCGCTGCTGCTCGGCGCCGACCTCGTGAAGGATCGCCGCGTCTTGGAGGCCGCCTACGACGACGCCGCCGGGGTTACCGCGGCGTTCACGATGAACCTCGTCACGGTGCTGCAGCGAGAGCTCGGCGCGGACATCGACGTCGGCGCGCTGCGCCACGTCGCCCGCTGGGAGCCCGCGCCGGCATGGATCGAGATCGCGCTCCAGGCGGTGCACGCCACCGTGCTGCGCTTCCCGACCCTCGACTTCGCGGTGGCCCTGGAGGCCGGGGAGATGATCCGCACCGAGGTGAGCGCCAAGTACACCCGCGCGACGCTCGCCGACCGCCTCGACGCCGCCGGGCTCGCCCTGCGCGCCTGGCACACCGACCCCGCCGGGTGGTTCGCCCTCGCCGTGGCGGCCCGGGCCTGAGACGGGCGGGGCTCCCCGTCGACAGGGGCCAGGCCGGGGCTCAGTGGCGTGGCACGAGGAAGGCCGACACCCTCCTGGCAGGGTGCGGGCCCCACAGACCTCGCCAGTACCCTCGGCCCTTCAGCAGCGCACTACCGTGTCGAGCTGCGCTCGAGGAACCGCACCCCGCCCCCGCGCCGTAGCGCAGCACCAACGGCAGCCACGAGTGCGGTCGCCCTCGAAGGCCCAGCCCACCACGTCGAGGCGGACGATCCCCGACGGCTGCACGCGCAGCCATCACCCACGCGGATCGCAACCGATCGCATCCCATTCGGCTCCGGACGTCCAACGAGGTGGAGCGTGCCGTCGGAAACACGGCCCTACCGGTGATGCCAAACCAGAACGCGGTGTCGGCCCAACCGCAGGAGCGCACCCGACAAGTCCGTCCAGCCGGCAACCGGTGCGTTGCTCTCACGCCGGCGCGCCCGGCAGATCATGCTGCGTCCCCCGTGCGGTGCGGGGCGCGCACGCGACCTGCACCACGAACGGCCGGACAGCGGTCGGCTGGCGGGCCCACGGCAGGCCGTAGAGAAAGCGGAACCGCACGACGCCAGACCACCGGCAAACCGCCGTAGCGGGGGGCCACAAACGCCAGCCCGACCAGCCGCAGATCGCTGCGCTTCTGCCTTTAGCCTTGCCGCGTTGGGCGATCGGCGCTCGGGCAGTGGCCGAGTCGATGAACGTGGCGAAGTTGGTCATGTCCAACACCAGCCCCGGACGGGTCCAACTCGAAGACTCCACCGCGCGGGCGGCCTCCCCCCCTGCCGCGGCGGACCATCGCCCATGGCCCGCTACCAGCCGACGGCGGCCGGTAGCGTGAGGTCGTCGCGACCTGTCGGCGCCGGCGTCGGCGACTCGGGGGTGACGAGCATGAGCAAGGCCGGCAGTACGAGGAGGCTTGCGACAGGGCGAGGCCGATCATCACCGCGGTGAGCAGGCCGTAGCTTGCGAACATCGGCATCGGCGCGAACGCGAGGATCGCGAAGCCGGCGACGCTGGAGAGCGCCGAGCCCACGAGCGCCACACCGGTCCCCGCCGTCGCGGCCCGCAGGGCCGCCAGCCGGCTGCCCTGGCCCCGCAGCTCCTCCCGGAACCGCATCGTCATGTGCGTGGCGAAGTCGATGCCCACGCCGATGGAGATCGCGCCGATGGTCGCGGTGACGAGGTTGCTGCTGAACCCCGCCAGGTGCATGACCCCGTACAGCCAGGCGATGACGAGCACGATCGGCACCATGCTGACGAGCGCGTAGCGCAGCGAGCGCATGAACCCCCAGGCGCACAGCAGGCAGAGGAGGACCGCGACGGGCACCGACAACTGGAGCGACCGGGAGATCGCCTCGAGGCTCGACTGGCGGATGATCGGGTGGCCCGTGAGGACCGCCTGAGCCTGCGGGTGGGTGGCGGCAAGGGCCGCGTCGAGCTCGGCGACGAGCGGCTCGAGAAGGTCGCGGGCCGCTGCGACGTTCTCCTGCGCGCGGCTGCCGACGAAGCCGACCCGAGTCGCGCGGCCTCGGGGCCGCTGCCGTCGGCGGGTGCGAGCACCTGCGCGACCTCCGTCGCGGGCGAGCAGCGGCGTGTCGAGCCCGGCTACCGGCTCAGCGAGTGATGGCCCCCTGGCGCCGCCTGCGTCGGTGCGGGCCCGGGTGACGCTCACGGCCACGGCCCGTGGTCGCCGCCGCCTTCGCCGCCGGGGTGATGGGACTTGCGGCCACGGTGCAGAGCACCCTCGTGGGTCGCGTCGAGGCCCCAGGCGAAGGAGCTCGTGGACGCCGTCGCCGAGGTCCTCGAGCAGGGCGCTCCACCGGACGTGGCGATCGCCGCGCTGCTGGGCCGGTCCGGGGCGGAGGCGGCGTCGCCGATGCCCCTGCAGATCCTCGACCGCCGTGGCGGGGTCGTCGCGGGCAGCCCGGGGATCGCTGCGCACAGCCCGGGCGTGGTCGCCTTCGGGGAAGTCGTTCCCGCGCCGCGGCCGCTGAGCGGCGAGCCCGAGATTCGTCGATGTCGGCGCCGAGGAGCTCGTCATCGCCCGGCGCGCCGTGTCCGTCGGCGCCGCTCGCTGGGACGTCGTCGCGGAGAGCCCGCTCGCGGGGGTGACCCGCAGCGTCGATGCGATCCTGCGCGTCTCCGCTTTCGGCGCCCCGTTGCTGCTGCTGCTTGTCGCGGGCGTCACGTGGGCGGGCACCGGCCGGACCCTTCGACCGATCGAGCGGATCCGCAGCGAGGTCGAGGAGCTGTCCTCCTCCACCCTTTCGCGGCGCGTTCCCGTGCCCGCCACCGACGACGAGGTCGCCGCCCTCGCGGAAATGAGACCCCCCCGGGTGACCAGGGGGTTCTCGGAGTTGCGAGGGCGGGATTTGAACCCGCGACCTCCGGGTTATGAGCTTGTCGTCAGCCGTGTCAGGGCGAGGCAGTGGGCGGTCAACATGGCCGCTGACCAGCATCTTGGCCGGTTCCGGTGTCGTGTGTCGCTGGTGGAGGCGAATTGTCCCCGCGCGTTGTGACCTCGTTGTGACCACGCGCCGGCCGGAGGTGGCGTGGTGACCCCGCCCAACCGGCACTCGATGAGGATCAGGCGGGGCGCTGGCAGGCGTGGGATCCCGCGGTGTCCGCGCTGCTCGACGACGCCGAGCTGGCCGATGCGGCCGCGCTGGCCTGCCGGTCGGTGCCACCGGCGGCGCGGGTGGGCCCGGCCGTGCGCGCGCACCTGATCCGCTGGGCCGCCCACATCTTCCAGCAGGCCGCGCCGCCAACCGCGCCGCCCACGCCGGACGTGAGGCCGACCGGCGCCGCCGGCACGTCGCCGGCCCCGCCACTGTCTGCGTCTGACACTTACCCGGGCCCCGCCAGACTGTTAGCGTCCGCGCGGCCGGTTTCGGCCCTTCGCCACAGCCCCGAGGCAGTGTCTGGTCGGAAGGAGAACGTCCGTGGACAAGACGTGGTCCGCCTAGCCCTCTATTGCCCCGGGTGACTGCCCGGCTTCCACCTCCCCTACCTCGCGGGGGCGGCGGACGGTCTGTTCGCCGAGCACGGGCTCGAGGTCGAGATACTCGAGCCGGCTCCGGGTCCCGGCAACATCCGACGGGTTGCGCGCGCCGACGCAGATTTCTGCCTGACGAGCGTCCTGCACTACCTCGTCGCGGTCGCGGAGGACGGCGAGCTGCCGGCTCGCTTCGCGGCCGTGATCAGCCAGGCGAGCCCGATGGCGGGTCTGGTTGCTGCGGACGCGTCACTGTCGGAGTCCGCGGATCTGGGTGGGCGGCGCGTCGGCGGTCCGCCGGGCGGACGTCTCCTGACCGAGTACCGCGCCTGCCTGGCCCGGCACGGCATCGCCGACCCCGTCGAGGTCACCTGCGCGTACGACGACGCCCCCGCCGCCCTGGCCCGGGGCGACATCGACGTGGTGCCGGACTTCGCCGACCTCCTGCCGCGGGTGCGCCGCCAGGCCCGCATCGAGGTCCGCGCGGTCCGGATTGGCGTGGATGTCTACGCGACGGGGCTGGTCGCCGGCGACCACGTGCCGGCAGAGCGAGTGGCCCGCATGCGCGCCGCCGTGGCCGCTGCGGTGGAGCGCCAGCGGCAGGCGCCCATGACAGGTCTCGACGCGCTGCGGCGCCGCTACCCCGCCGTCGACCCGGACGAGGCGGTGGAGGGCTGGTCGCTCGCGCAGCCGGCCATCTTCACCGGGGTGCCGGTAGGGACGATGGAACCGCAACGGTGGCGCACGACGTTGGCGCACTACGCAGCCGGCCACGGCCTGCACGTACCCGACCCGGTCGCGGTGTTCCGGGCGGAGTTCGCCACAGAGGCGGGCCGCGCGCCTGTCGGACGAGCAACGGCCGACCGATGACCTCGACGTCCCACGAGTCCCACGAAAGGGTATGAACCGATGAGCCGAACGCTGTGCCTGCTGCTCGCGCTCGCCCTGGCGATCACCGCCTGCGACGCCGGCGAACCGACCGAGGACGAGATCGAGGACGACGCCGCCGGAGAGCCCGAGGCCGGCGGTGACCTGTCGGTGGGCTGGATCCAGGACGAGTACGTCCAGGAGGGCACGGGCGCGAACGTCGGCATGTACCCGCTCAACACGAACGTCTACGAGACGCTCATCCGCCTCACCCCCGAGTACGAGCTCGAGCCGCTGCTCGCCGAGGACTGGGAGTTCGTCGAGCCGAACACCTGGCGCTTCCACCTCCGTCAGGACGTGACGTTCCACAACGGGGAGCCGATGAACGCTGAGGCGGTCAAGGAGGGGCTGTTCGACCGTGTCGCCGCCGACGGTGGTGGCACGATCCGCGCGGGGGAGGACTCCGTCGAGATCGTCGACGAGTACACGCTCGACTTCACACCGACCGAGGAGAACCGCCGGGTGGCCGAGCAGATCGTCCACCCGAACAACAGCGTCGTCGCACCGGGAACGATGCCGGACGGCGAGGAGGTCGTCGGCACCGGACCGTTCCGCTTCTCCAGCTACCGGTCCGGCGAGGAGATCTCCGTCGAGCGCAACACCGATTACTGGGGTGACGAGCCCGCGCTGGATTCCATCACCTTCCGCTTCTTCCCCGAGGACAGCTCCCGTCTGCTGGCCCTGGAGGCCGACGAGATCGACCTGGCCTGCGAGACCCCCCGCGACGACGTGGCGGGCCTGCGCGACGCCGGTTTCGAGATCGCCGAGAGCGAGGTCGGCGCGTATCGCGCGCTGTTCCTGAACATCCACGGGGACGAGCCCAACGACATCCTCCAGGACGAGGCGGTTCGCAAGGCGGTGGCAATGGGCATCGACCGCGAGTCGATCGTCGAGGACGTCCTCAATGGCCTGGCCACTACCGACCAGACGCTCGTGCCCCCGCACGTGCTCGGCGACCACGCCGACCGCATCGATGGCTTCGAGTACGACCCGGAGGCGGCCAGCGACCTGCTCGAGGAGGCCGGCTGGGAGGAGGGCCCCGACGGAACCCGGGAACGGGACGGGCGCGATCTGAGCCTGACCGTCGTGTCCGGCTTCGGCGGCGCGGAGCTGCACCGTCCCGTGCCCTCGGTGCTGCAGTCGCAGCTCGCCCAGATCGGCATCGACCTGAAGATCGACGAGCGTCCCGACTCCGCGGCCTACCAGGAGGTGATCGAGACGGGGGAGGCGGACCTATATCTCGAGCAGGGCAGCCAGAACGACGGCAACCCCGCCTTCCTGCCCGTCCTGCTCTTCTACACCGGCGGGGAGGGCGCCACCGCGCCGTACCAGTCGCTGTTCGCCCCGGGAGACGAGTTCGACGAGCGCATCGAGCCGGTTCTCACCGCGGTCGATCAGGATGAAGTCCAGGAGGCCACCGCGGAGGCGCTGTCCTACCTGATCGACGACCAGGCGGTCGTCCTGCCGTTCGCGGGCATCTACCGGATCGTCGCCCACGATTCGGCGGTCGAGGGCTTCGTGGCCCACCCGTCCACGTTGCACACTCAGTGGGCACCGGTGTCCATCGGAGGCTGACCCGGACACGGTACCGGTGAACCGCCGAGGGAGCCGCTCGCTCGAGCGGCGCGGAGGAGGCCGGGGATGACCGCCTACGCGCTCCGGCGGATCCTTCTCCTCGTCCCCACCCTGATCGGCATCTCGCTGCTGGGCTTCGCCCTGGCGAACCTCGCCCCCGGGGACCCCGCTGTCCAGTACGTCATCCGCACGACCGACGCGCAGCCCACCCCTGAACGCGTCGCCGCCGCGCGCGACCAGCTCGGGCTCGACCTGCCCTTGCCCGCACAGTACGTGAAGTGGCTCGGGGACGCCGTCGCCGGCGACCTCGGGGTCTCCTACGCCACCCGCCGGCCGGTCACCGCGGAGCTCGGGCAGCGGATCCGTCCCACGGTGGAGCTCGCCGTCCCCGCGGCGGTGCTCGCCCTCGTCGTCGCCCTGCCCATGGGCGCCATCTCGGCCCTCTACCGCAACCGGCTCGCGGACCAGGTCGTGCGGGTAGGCGCCATCGCGGGGGCCTCCATGCCGAGCTTCTGGCTCGCCATGCTGCTCATGACGTTCCTGGCCGTGCGCATCCCGCTGTTCCCCGTCGCCGGCCGGTCCGGGATCGCCAGCGTCGTCCTGCCCGTCGTCGTGCTCGCCGCGACGCCCACGGCGATCCTGGCCCGGTTCACGCGCTCGGCGGTCCTCGAGGTGGCCGGCGAGGACTACGTCGTCACCGCGCGCGCGAAGGGGCTGAAGGAACGCAGGGTGGTGGGACGCCACATCGTGCGGACGTCCCTCATCGCGATCGTGACCGCGTTCGGCACGAGCCTCGGGCATCTCCTGTCCGGCACCGTCGTCATCGAGACCGTCTTCGCGTGGCCGGGCCTTGGACGGCTCGCGGTCGCGGCGATCGACCAGCGCGACTACCCGATGATCCAGGGCTTCGTCGTCTACGCGGGTCTGCTGTTCGTCGTCCTGAACCTCCTCGTCGACCTGTCCTACGCGGCCATCGACCCGCGGGTGCGGCTGAGCGGCGCCCGCGCGGAGGCGACCTGATGGGCGTGCGCGTCTCCGACGACGCCGGCGTGCTGGCCGCGCAGGCGCCAGCGCACCCGCTGCGGCGGTGGGTGTGGCTGCGGGCGCTGCGCCGGGACCGCACCGCCATGCTCGGCCTGGCGATCCTGTCGGTGTTCGCGGTGGCCGTCGTCTTCGGCCCGCTTCTCGCGCCCCACGACCCCGCGCTCGCGGAGCCGGCCCAGCGCTTCGCCCCACCCTCCGCGAAGCACCCCCTCGGCACCGACCACGTCGGCCGCGACGTCGCCTCCCGGCTGCTCCACGGCGCGCGGCTGTCGCTCGGCAGCGCGGTGCTCGCGGCGCTGGCCGTGGCCGTGCTCGGTCTTGCCCTCGGCATGGCCGCCGGCTACTTCCGCGGGGCCGCCGACGCCGTCGTCAGCCGGGCGGTCGACGTCCTGCTCGCCTTCCCGACGCTGCTGCTGGCGCTCGCGGTCGTCGGCGCCCTCGGGCCCTCGCTGCGCAACGTCCTGATCGCCGTCGTGATCGCCTGGTGGGCCAGCTACACGCGGGTTGTCCGCGGCGTGACGTTCTCGGAGCGGGAGCGCCCCTACATCGAGTCGGCGCGCGCCCTCGGCGCCTCCGCCTGGCGCACCATGAGCCGCCACCTGCTGCCGAACATCGTCGCGCCCATCGTCGTGCTCACCACCCTGGACATGGGCACGATCCTGCTCGGGATCTCCTCGCTGTCGTTCCTCGGCCTCGGTGTGGAACCGGGTACACCGGAGTGGGGCGCGATGCTCGCCGAGGCCCGGACGTACATGCGCCGTGCGCCGCACCTGATGTTCTACCCCGGCGCGGCGATCTTCCTCGCCGTCCTCGGTTTCAACCTCCTCGGGGACGGGCTCCGCGACATCCTCGACCCGCGCACCCGAGGGGAGCGAGGAGCACGACCGCGCGCGGCCCGCCGCCGGAGCCGGCGGCGGGCCGACGGTAAGGGTCGCGCGTGAGCGTGGCGGCCGTGCGGGCTCACTGCCAGCCGGCGACCACGAAGCCGTAGGGGTTCGCCGGGCGGTTGGCGGAGTCCAGCGCAGCTGGTCCGCCGGGGCGCGCCCGTCGAAGGCGACCACGACCGTGCAGTCGGGCTGGCCGGCGGTGACGGTGAACGCCAACCTAGCCGGTGAGTTCCAGCCCGCGCGTACGAGGAACGACGCCATCTGCGCGCGGGTGACAAGACCGCGCTCTCGCGGACGGCATCGGCCAGAGCGACGCGTAGTCTGTTCTCCGTGCGGCCTGCACGACGCCGATCTCCGCTGACCACATTCGCTGAGCACCGTTTCGTAACCGTCTCCGGACGGGAGAGCCGCCCTCGAATTTCGGGCACATAAGCGCCGGCGGCGGCTTCAAGGGCACCTGCCGCTCCTCCACCCCCGGTAGCGCCCGTACACGTCCCAATGACGGTGAGCAAGAGGCGGGGCTTCCACATCGGCCATTCGCAGGGGCACAAGGGCGGCGGCCGGTCCGACAGCACTGCGCGGTTCGATCCGCCAGGTCGAGCAGCTGGCCTCTACCACCACGGCCAATCAAGGATCAGCGCGACAGATACACCAACCAACGCCTCTGCGATCCACCCTCCGCTGCCCTGACCGCCCCGCAAGGTCCGAACCGACAGGATGGGGATCAACCGCTTCCGAAGGGTCGCGTTCCGCGGGAATGCTCGCATGGGTCCGCCGACGCAGCCTTCATCCCGAAGGCAGAATCGCGGTGCTCCTCACCGTCTCTTGGCGGCTCGACGGGAGCGGGCGAGGACAGCGGAGGCCCAGGTGCGCCGGCGAGGTGCGAATCAGTCCGTCGAAACCAGCCCGAGCTGGCGTTGCAGCCCCACGGTGTCGAAGTAGTCGCGCTCCTCCACGATGAGACCGTCCTCGTCGAGGTCGAAGACCCACACCATGGGAAGCTCGACCCTGGCGTTCGTAAGTGGGAGCGGATCAGGCTCCCCGATCTCCAGAGGACCGTCGTGGGTCGCTGCGAGAACGAGCTCGAGGACGACCAAGCGGTTGTGCTCGACCGCATGTCAGGCACCGAGATGTCGCCGAACGCCGCGAACAGCGCCGCCTCGCTGGCCACGATTCGCGTCGCGGCCGTGGAGGGGCTCGGGAGCCAGCGGCTCGTACTACACGGCGTCCTCACGGAACAGGGCCGCGTACGCCTCAACGTCTTCGTTGATGATCGGGCTGACGAGCCGCTCTACAACCGCGGAGTGCGAGTCACCCGTGCTCGGAACACGATCGGCTCTCAACGGCGCTCCTGCGATATCCTTGCATGAGGCGACGTGAGCCATGGCGAAGGAGGGCAGCATGTCGGCGACCGAGGTGCAGCGCCTGGCAGAAGAGAAGGGCCTCACATGGGACGACCTCGCCGAGGCGCTGCGGGCGCTGCCCGAACCGCTCGGCACACGGCTGTCCGCCACCGAAGCCGACGTGCTGCGTCGCCTCGGCATCGACCCGACCGAGAGCTCCCGTGCTCCGCAGCTGATCGGTGTGCTGCAGCGCCGGCGGATCGAAGCCTCGTCGTTGACCGTCGCCGAAGCCGCCGACCTGCTCGAGCGCGACGCGTCCCGGGTCCGGCAGCGGCTGACCGGCCCGAACCGGTCGCTTTTGGGCTTCCACCGCCGCTCCGGGCAGCGAGATTGGCTGCTGCCCGAGTTCCAGTTCGCTTTGGGCTTGCACGACCTCGACGGCTGGGCACGGCTGCTGCGCGCGCTGCCGCAGGCCGACGACAGCTCACCGGTCGCGTTGGTCTCCTGGCTCACCAATCCGCGTGCACACCTGGGCGGACGCTCGAGGGCGAAGGCGCTGGCCGAGGGCTACGACGTCGACAGGCTGATCGCAGAGGCGGCGAGCTTCGGCATGCCGGCGTGACCATTGCCCTACCCGACCCGCCCGAGCAGCTGCCCGAACTTGCCGACGAGTTCGTCACGACGTTGCTGGCCGGGACGCTGCTGCTGCGCGCCCACGACCGGGGCGGTGACCATCCCCGCGAGTTCCATGAGCCCCGCCATTGGGGGCCGCTGCCCGACAAGGGCCGCTTCGACCACCACCCGCCCGGCCCACCGCAGCACCACCCCGACCACGGCGTCATCTACGCCGCCTGCGACGACCCGTCCGTGCCGGCACCCGCCCCCGCCATCGACGGAGCCGGATCAGCGCCCGACAACGCCCTGGACGTGGTCGTCGCAGAACTCGCTCAGGACGACGTCGACCTGCATCTCACGCCAGGGATGACCCTCACAATCGCCGAGCTCACCGAGCCGCTGAACTTGCTGGACGTACGAAGCCGCTGGTCGCAGATCACCCGCGCGGGCACGCACCTGTCCACCGCCGCCCACCACCTGGTGCACCCGTGGGCCCGCAAGATCCGAACGACCTATCCCCCACTGCACGGCGTCTTGTACGTGCCATCAACCGGTGGCCGAGCGGTCGCCGTCGCGCTCAACGAGTCCGCGGTCGACGCGCTGCAGCACGCCGAGGTGTGGCTGTCCCGGCGGATGATCGACCTGCCAATCGTCTCCGCCACCGCGCAGCGGCTGGCGATCGGCCTCAGCTACTGACCGGCCCCACCGCGTCGTACGCCTCGCAAGGAACGCGCTACGAACCGGCCGAGAACGTCGATGAGAGTCGGGTGATGGGGGTCCTTCGGGCGCAGGCGACGTTAAAACATCCGGGGATCCCGAGAGGCGCGCTCTCCGAAGAAAGTTCGCACCGGCGCCAGCTTTACGTTGGAGCACCCTCCGGGTGCGGCTGCCGGCGAGCCAAGTGATCAAGTGTGCCTAGCGGCAGCCGCCCTCTTGACTGGGCTGGTAATGCAGAGCCACCGCCCCCGACCGGAACTTCTGGCGCCCCACGAGCCTCAGCTCGAGCCGTGAGGTTCGGCCGGTGACCTGCTCGGTCACGGCGGCCAGCAGCATGAACCCGGCGTTGCTGTAGTTGAAGCCCTCCCCCGGCGCGGCGGCGAGCCGGCGGGACAGCAGCTCGTCGACGCGGCGGTCAAGGGCGTCGGGCCCTTCGTGGATCGTGACCGTTCCGGCGGTTCCCACGATCATGCTGAGTCCGGCGGTGTGGGTGAGCAGCTGCTCGACCGTGGCCGTCTCGAA